>JANXZK010000016.1 GCA_025355565.1 bacterium | reverse complement strand
GCCCGCCCGAATTTCGCCAAAACAAATCAGCGGAGCAAGCGGAGGATTCCTCCCCAAACCCCTCCTCCTCCGCTTGCGACATCCGAATTCAAAAAAGATTAGCCGAGTGTTTTGCCAAATCCTTTCCCCAAAAAATAGTTTTGGCAAAACCGAGTCCGCATTATTAGTCCCGCCACTTGCCCGAATACTTGGAGGGCAGAACACCAAAGAAAAATGTCCTTTCCTTTTTAGAAGAAATTGGTCGCGCGCAAATCCGAAAAGCAAGGAACATTTTTCTTTGGTGTCCGCCGAGGCTTTGCGAGGCGGTGGCGGGGCTTCCTTATTCGTTCAATTTCCGCTCGAAAAAGGTTCGCGCAAAGTGTATAATTACAGCACAATAGTTTGATACATAATTTTATGAAAAATATAATCAAATCGTCATTAATCATCTCTTCGTTACTCGCGTTTTCTAGTATTGCACTTGCTCAGAATACTCCAACAATCCCGGCTCCACAGAGTCTAAGTCCAAGCGATACAAACTATAGGAAATGTCTTGGTATAGCCGTTTTGAAAAGAGAGACGAAACTTGGAAACGCACACCGAGCTTTTGGTGTGGCTGTGCAACCTGCGGCTGATGCGGTCTTGGGAGCCTATAAAGCAGGGATGCATTTTACCGGTTGGCTCAGTTGGCTGAATTGGTTCAGGCCGATGAGTCAGTCCGAAAAAGACACAATAAATCAAGCAAATGAAGCGTATAAGGAGGCACAGCAAAAAGCTCAACCTGTTTTGGATGCTGCGAGCGCGGCAAATGTGAGTCAATTCTCGACTGATCAGCAGTATTGCCAAAACCACAAGGATCAAACGTACCAGTGGACTCCAGCAGATCAAGCCGCCCTTGATCGTCTCGGCTATGGAAACAGAAATGTTGTGACATCACCAGTTTCATCTCTATCGTCAGCTAATAACAAATATTCTGATTCTAATCCACCGTCATTGCCGCAACCTGACAGCAATACGATTTCACTTACGATAAACTCCCCTAAGACTGGGGACACATGGGCGCAAGGGTATCAGCAGATGATCAGTTGGACATCTTCAAAGCCTATCTCACAAAATAACACGATTATTTATTCGTATGTTGATGGGCCAAGCCAGTATGAAAGTAGTTATGGGACAAATGGTATAGGATCTACCTATAGCTACAAAATAGGTGCACCAGTTATGAACCTAGGGAAAAATTTCCAACCAGGTTCTTATCGACTTAAGGTCGTGGTACTCGGCTCCATACAAGTGGCAAGCTCCACGATAAATAGCGTGGTCATGAAGCTTGTCGTACTTGCACAAGGAATAAGTGGTCAATTCAATATTGTTCCAGCATCTCAATCGCCAACTCGGTATGTTTCAGTTTCGATAAGCGGACATGGGTCTATAAGGAGTTCTGAATCTCAAATCAATTGTCCTGACCCATTCACGAGCTCTTCTCCAAGAGGTTGTACTGTAGCCTATCTATTGAATCAAAACGTTACGCTTACTGCTATCCCTTCACCCGGCTCCACTTTTTCTGGTTGGAGCGCTGACTGTACAGGTACTAACACTAGCTGTACTGTTTCAGTAACTGCTGAGAAAAATGTGCAAGCGATCTTCTCTGAACAATCGTCAGCTCCAACCCCAGCGATTTAAGATGTGCCAATTGACCCAAAAGCTTGTAACTCCGTTCTAATAACGTTCCAGACGGCGCACAAATGATCTGTATTACCACTAGCGAGCCTATCAATTATGATATAATCAAATAAACGTTCAGCTCATTCTTTATAAATTTAACAATCAATTATAATATCCTATGGCCGAATCAAAAACACTCACAAAAGAGATTACAGCAGAGACCGCGATCCAAGAATCAGAAAAAAATTCATTGGAGATAGACAAAGCTCTTAACACAAAAGGCTTTGCGGAATTTCTGGCGATGCATCCTGATACGAAGACATTTGACGTGGGCAACGAGAAAGAAGTCGCAAAGAGATTCGAGATCTTCGAACTCAAAGAAGAAGTGAAGGACAGTGTAAAGAAATTGTACGCTGGAGAAATACAGCGAGATATGGGTATCGAGCTCGAAGCAAATGAACTCGGTGCTGTTGATAAACACCTGGAGAAATTGGCCATAGAGAATCCAAAAGAGATACTCCGCATGAAAGAGCGAATCGTAAAGTTCGTAGAGATGCCAAAACAGATAAGCGAACTCGAATCTCAGATAGCGGCAATAGGTAAATCTGAAGACCTCATAGCCATACTCGAAAAGAGACGAAAAACTCAGGAAGAGCTGGGTATCGCCAGAAAATACGCGGGTGTGGGCGGTACTGCGAGATATGCAATGATGCATCTAAATGTCGGTTTCAAGGCACTCAGCAATTGGGAAGAAATGCTTTCAAAGAAACTCAATCCCGAGTTTGATCAGAGTCACCATGCTAATGAAGCTGTGACGAGTATCGCCAATGCGAGAGCAGAGAGAGCCGCGGTCAGATCCGTACGAGAAAATATCGGTTCGTCTAGTAAAACCAAGATTGAAAGCGTCTTGGCTAGTATAGATGCGGACATCATAGAGATAGAGAACTTATTACAAGCGATGACGAACCTGGAAGACAAAAAGAAGGCCTCAGAGAAATCATTTGACTCCTTACGAAAGAAACTAATGGGTGGTGTTGGAGAGATAGCAGAAGTCAAAGACGCTGTACAGAACTGCGCAAAGAAACAATTGCTAGAAATGTTAAACGGCACTTCTATAAAGAAGCTCAATGAGGCACAATCTCGCCTCGAAGATTTAGCACTTGCCTCCGAAACAACAAAAACCGGCATCGATCCACTGGGTGGCATGGACGAAGCCGAATATCAAAAGGCTGTCGATACCGCCATTCAAGAAAAAGCATTCGAGCAAATAGTGAAAACTGTTAGCGAGACCAACCTAGGCACCAACGCGCTTACCAAGATGGAAAAGGTCCTCCGACCATTCTTGACTGAAGACAGACTGGGATCACTCGATCAGGAGAAGACTAAAGAATTCATCACAAAGAGCATTCAGGAAATCGCGGAAAACTTGGACGATACCACTCCAAATAAAGCCAAGAAGATCATACTTTCTCGCATCATTATCAAAATGAAGAAATAACATTAACCAGATAACAACATGGAAAAAGAAACACATAATTCTGAACTAAATCCTTTGGACATAGCTATCAAGGATCAGAATCTCCCAGAAGCAAAGAGGCTGATAGATGAAGCAGTCAGGCAAAAGATGACTGATGTCGAGGAGGGGGAAACTCTAGCAGGCATTGCTTCCATTTATCTCGATCTAGTAAATGATACCAATGAGGAATACAAGAACTCTCTGCTGGATATATTGGAAGGACTTGAACACATCCGAGACGCAGAGGCAAAGAGCGAGAATGGGGCCAAATTGGCGGAAGTGAGAGCAAGCCTCGGCCTGAATAAATAAGTATCACAATATTCAAAACAGTATATGTTCAAGCTAGGGAACATAATTGACAGCTCTAATTTTCTGATAACAATAAAAACCTAGGTAAAGAAAAAGGGTCCCGTGAGGAACCCTTTTTGTGATAGTAAACTGTTAGGCCGCGATTTCCCGTCGAATTTCGCGTTTTCCTTGCGCCCGACGAGCAGGCTTCTTACCAATTGGTGCTTCAGCCGGAGCCCTTCGCTCCGATCGCGCGAACCGCCGTCCCATTGCCCAGAAGAGCTCCCCGTTCTTGTCACGATTCAGAGAGACGTTACGCCCCCTGCACCATTCCAAGACGGCTTCCGGATAGAAGCCGAAAAGCAGGACCTCGACCATTGCTTGCGTGGCGATCCCGCTCGGGATCGAATCGTGTGTTTCCGTCCCGATATACAGCGCCTTCGCCTGCACATCGTGATACCACCCTGGCGCATCCTCATGCTCACCGCCCTTGCCAAGCTTGGTCCAACTTCCCTTTTTCTTCGGATTAAGATGCGCTTGGGATTCGAGAAGGCGCATCATCCTCGTAACATCCGCCAGATTCAATCCGCGGATACCTTTACGAGTGTTTATCCTGGCATGACCCTGAGAGTCACGTACCAAGATGATGTCGGCACCCATACGCAAGGCGACCTTGAGTGCAGCGCGGCTTTCACTCTGAAAGCTCATGAGTTTGAGCGATTCGTCGCGATGTTCGAGAAGTGCCTGAACTTCATAGGTCCGATACTGATGTTCCCCTTTGGTCAGACGGTCGAACTCCTTCTGGAACTCGACCTGCTCATGGTACATCGCCTCGAAGACGAGCTCGCACCATTCGATAACATCAGTCGTTTTCCGTACAGGCTTACGAGTGTTCGGATCCAGGCGACGAGAGAGAGCACCGACAATGTATGAGAGTTCCGTAACGAGTTTGAGACCGCTAGCCTCGCTCTTTCGCACCGCATCCTCGATCCGATCCAATATAGGACCTGAGCCTTCGGCTTTCTCGAGCTTCCTCTTGAAAGTGCTAAAGATGTTCATGAGACTGAGCTCACTGGTGACAGCGGCATATGCCCACTTCTCTCGCTCGATGATCGCGTCGACGGCCTGCTCACCCCACATAAACACACGGAGAGAGTTGCCACGCAAATGCCGGTTGATCGATTTCACGATCTCCGAGAATTGCGTCCTGCTGGTGCCAGCATGCGTATCACACCACAAGGTCTCATCGAGGAGCCTCTTGTATTGAGGTAACCCATCGACCTCGATGAATTTCGCCACCAATGTAGCTGAACATTCACCGTTGATGCGGCCATCCGGGCCGCGATGGTCGTTGAAGCGGGTATTCCCCCCGCAACCGATCGGCAGCTTTTTGGCGGCGTCGAACATCTGGTCATCACCGGGAATGTCCCGCTCGATAAAGTTGATGACCGCCGTCGCTACTCCTGGCAGGTACTCCGTGGCGACACTACTACGTGCTAGAGCGCCCCCGACGATCTCATCGCCGTGTACGTCCTTATGCATCATGATCTCGAGGATCTCGAGGATCTCTGACCGAGTCACAGGTTCCCGTTCGGGCGCGGACACTGTCTCGGGTTTGGTCCCAGCTTCTACTACTGCTTTGCTATTTTGCTGTTTTTTCACTATTTACCTTTCTTTTTTTGGCCGTAGGCCAGTTTTGCTATTTCCCAACTAGTTCACATCACATTGTGAAGGAACTCACTACTGAAAAATATAATAGCAATGTTTGTGCACTTTGTCAAATAGTAAGCTTGACAACTACACTGTATATGCTATAATATCAGTAAATAGCAAGGAAATGATGGCGGGACGATCGAAACAAAATTTGAAAAATAACCTGGTCAGGGGCTATGAAAAACCTCTGACCAAAACATAAGGAAAATGAATTATGGCAAAACCAGCAAAACCGACAAAGAAACGCGGCTTTAATGCAGCCGCAGCAGCAGGACAGATCTCTGATCTGCCAAACACGCCTGTAGGGGTGGGCGGTGGTCAAACACCTCCTCCCCCAACACAAGCTCCAGCGCCTGCAAACACAGGGTCAGCTAGGACTGTGGTTCAAGTGAACCAAGCACCTGCGGCAGCTCCCGCTGGTACACCGCCCCCTCCGCGCACTCCGCGGACCAGGCGTACACCGACGCCCAGAACACCGCCGACCCCGATAATTACCGGGGTGACAGTGTCGGCCACGAAGTGGGATAAGTTTTGGAAGTGGTTCACTTGGCGGAGGGTCGTCATGGCGGTCATCTGGGCGATTCTGCTCGGTTTGATCGCTGCCCTCGGCAAGCCTGTTTACGAGAAGATCTCGAACTGGGCTCGTGGGACGCATGCGAATGATAGCGTCCCTGGTGCCACGGCAATACCTGCCGCCTCGTCCTCAATCGTCAATCCGCAAGGAACGACGATGCCGAGTATCCTCCCCCCTGTGATTATCCTCACCAACGTTGGTGAGGTCATCCGACAAGGGATGGAGTCAGTGGTCAAAATGAGCGCACACTCGACAGGGGTGATTCCGTCCATTAGTGGATACAGCGAGGCTCCCGTGATAAATCTAAACATCACGAACTCGTTCAACGGAACCAACTGCAAGTTGGAGTTCAACTACCGCTCCGGCAACGGAAACGGCAGTTGGAACGGCAACACTGACTATGAGAATGACAAGAGCAGTCATCCTCAACCGACAGTTGTTCCGATCGTCCCCGATAAGGGACAGCCGACACGGACTTGGCAAGGCTCGACAGCACCTCAAGGTGAGCCGATGCCAGATCCGATGGTCGACTTCCCACAGGGACAACCTGTCGGTCAAGTCGCTCCCCAGCCGGTGTATGTGTCCGAACCTTACTACAGCAGCGGAGGATATTATTCCCCAGGTTGTAGTATAGGTGTAGGAATCGGTTGGGGTTGGTCTGGTGACCGATACCACAACCGTAGCTACCAGGTTGATCACTGCCAGACGTACGTAAGGCAGCCAACGTACGTTCCTCAACGCCAAGCCCCCGCTTACAGGCCACCTCCTAGCTGCAATAACAGCGGCGGCCAACGTGGCGGAAATCAAGGATCTTATGGTGGCAATGGTGGCCGTCAAGGATCCGGTGGCGGACGCCGCTAAGCGAAGACACCATTACACGCCCCCGTGGCGCTATTTCGAGAAAATCCCTTCAAAAGGATGATCTCGGAAAGCGTTACGGGGCGCTTTTTTACCCCATATTTAGAGCCATATTCTTACTTGACAACGTGTCCCAGAGGTGCTATAATAGTAGACGAAATGATGGACCGCATAGATAGGTGGCTCATCGACAATTTCATAACAAAAACAATTAACTAGAGCTTCCCTACTGGGCGGCTCGCAAAAGAAAGGATAGAAGTATGAAAGGATTCTGTAACAGATTCAGTGGGACATTGATCCTACTAGCCGTGCTACTCCTGGTGAGTGGCATCAATATGTGCCTACATGGCACATTCGGCCAATTCCTGATCGGCGGCACCATGATAGTGGCGGCCGTCTCTGCAGTCAAAGGACTCAAAAGTCCAGACCAGAGCAAAGCGAAGGTCGGCTGGATCATCACGTGGTTTGGTGCTCCGACAGATGTCGTGGTATCTTCCATGACCCTGTTGCTGGATTGGTTACCGATATCCATAATCGGCTTCATCGAGGTGAACTTGAACCTCGAACCCAACAATTACGAAGCAACAAAGGAGATTCGTTTCGAGGAAGAGGGGTACCTAGTTGCAAAGGCAACTATGGGAATCCGACCGATCAGTACGGACGGCTTGAAGCTACATCAGTATGTGGCGTCAGGTGGGAAGGAGAACGTCTTCAAACAGATCAATGGCCTCATCACCGCATGGCTTCAGTGGTTTGTGACCACTGAGAGATGGGAATACAAAGGTGTCTCCCACAAGATAACCTACCAATGGATGGAAAGTCACGGTCTGGACGTAGGTGAACACATAAAGGCCAGAATATCCGGTGATGTCGGCAGAGATGAGGAGAATGGCGAAAACAGCCACCTCGACGATATTCGAAATCTCGGAGTCGAGATCGAAAATTTCGTCATCACCTTCAGTGCTCCAGAACCAGTCGTCAATGCACGTAACGAACGAATGAGCCAACGTGCAAAAGCGGCGGCGCGATTGGAGGCTAACAAAGGGATGAATGAGCAACTTAAAACTCGGGCTGAATTGAAACGCGGGCAAGGAGCGAAGCCCGACGACAGAGATCAGGTAGAAATTCTCAATGAAAATCTACTGGCCGATGGGAAGTTGACCGGCGTCGTAACAAACGGACGCACGGTGACCTTGGCCCAACCATAAACTCAGACATCAAAAAAGAAAGGAAAAGGTAGTGAATAAGAAAGAAATAACCACAAGGGTGATCGCACTGATCGCCGCAGTCATAATCGTTGTTGTCAGTTGGATCAGATTCTCAGGTGGCAGCGGTGCAACATCGGCGTCTGCGGACAATGCCGCCACTCAACCTCAAAAGGCTGAAAGTGGCGAGAAAGGGGCTTTCATCCCCTACGGGCGCATCGTCCTTACGATGAAGCCACAGACAATCGTCGTTCCGAATGGGATGACTCTAGTCGTTGCTCCCGTAGAGGACAACATTCGTGCTGTAAAGATAGTGAACGGAAATCTCAATATGGGGACAAACGTCTTCATGAGGAGTAGCACGGTCACATTGAGGTCGTACCAGACGACCATAAATGAGTTGACCAGGTCATATTACGCTCCCGATAGTGGGGAGGTTGGTAAGAGTCTGGTCTTCCATCTTTTTCCGGAGGGTCATGTGGATCCGGACACAGACAAATGGATTGGCTACGTTATAGCCAAAACCATGTAGCGCATTATGCGCTATTAGCACATTTCGAAGTCTGGGCCGGCACGAATGATTTCGTGCCGGCCCATTCCCTTTTATATTCCGCGACGCGCGCTATTCCCAATTTTCCAATCCTAGAACGACTTGATCGTATTAGATATGAGATATATGATACCCCAAGCCGAGGTCATGATAAACATACCAACGATACCGCCGATCATACTGTACTTCGCATGCGTCCGTGCATCACCATCTGAAGAACCCCATACGTATCTGAGCACACCATACGTAAATACTACCAATGCAACAGCGAACATGAGCGCCACTACAGGATTCACGATATGGTTTATGACGGGATCTATCGCCTTACCGAAGGCGTCTGCACTAACGGCGGCATAAGTTTGACTGATGAAAAACATCTATTTCAGACTACGCTGATGGAAGCAAGCCATTATTTACATTCTGAACTTGAGGAATTTGCGTATTTCCTGTCTGTGTACGGAACGTATTCATGAGGATATTGACGAGTCCCCAGATAGACAGAATGATGAACAATCCAACGACACCCCAGAGAATCGATGAGCTTGCTTTCTTGCGAGCATCCTCTTCTCCGCCTTTGATGAGATAAAAGACAACATTCCAAATAATGAAGATGACGGCTGCAGCAATGAGGAGGTATGTGAATAGGTTACCGAGATCTCTCAATTTCGTTGCCAGACTGTTAACATCAGTGATATTTGTAGTTACTTGCGCCAATGCCATCAACGGAGAGAACGCAACGATACTTGCTATGATTTTTTTCATATTATTGTTAATTGTTAATAAATACTATTAATCGCTAATACGATGATATTAGTTATGATACATTATACACTAGTCAAAAAGGAAGTACGTTCTGAAACTGTGGATATGTGCATGCATATTTCATAGATTAGTTTCTCCCCCAAGATCACCTGAACCCCCAGCCGAACCTCCCCCAGGGAAAATATTGGAAAAATCCGCCCAGCTATCTGGAGTATTACCTTTATTACCCAATCCGAAGCTATTTTGCACGATATTTACCAAACCCCAGATAGATAATATAACAAAAAACCCGATGATGCTGTACATAACATAAGTGTTGCCCTCGGATCTATTCTCATTTGGCATAACATAATATTTGATAACGTAAAACGTGAACATAACGCCCGCTACCGCCATCATGAGAACAAGCACGATATTCAGATATGAAATAATCGTGTGTACCAGGGTCGCCAAAGTACCTGACGTTGCCGCAAAGACCATTGCAGGCAGGACCACAACCGCTCCAGAAATAATGTATTTTATAAGTGATTTATTCATTGTTGATAATTATTGATAATATGTAATCTTGGTAATGTCCTATTTGATCGCATCTCTGGCACTCTGTATAACCTTCGGATCGACAACGTGAGTCGCACCGAGAGTGTTTATCACTATAGTGATCGCGATATTCGCGCCGATCACGACGGCGACACCGATCACGATATTGACGAGCCACTGACTGGCCTCTTTCATCTTTTCCGGTTTCCCTTGTGCCATTATATATTTGAAACCAACAACTACGAACATGAGAGCGGCGATCAAGACAGCGATGTAACTGAAGACTTGAACGCCAGACTTAACGAGGCCACCGATAGATTCTATGCCAGGAAGAGGATTGGTTAGGGTTTTTACAGAATTGGTTCCTGAATTGGATCCGGTGTCGGTATTGACACCAGTGCCAGCATGGCCTCCCGAATCAACATTTACAGCAACTGCTGGATGAACACCAGCATCGACATTCGTATCTGCGTGAGTAAATACAGGCCACATAAACATCACAACTACCAAACACATAGAAAGCGTCGTTATAATTTGAAATTTTTTCATAAATGTAATTAAATAAAAATCAGTCTGTTACGAACTACTTTGGACTCCCGAGCAGTGCCTTAAAACCCGGACTCGCGCCCAACCACGTGAGCATCTGATAAACGATGAACCAAGCCGAGAGCATGATTATAAACCCAAAAAAGATCTTTGGTAATATGGACTTGGCCTTCTTGATGTTCTCTTGGGTGCCAGTGATGTAAAGATAACCGATGTAACAGAAGCTGCCAAAGGCCGCGATAACTCCGATAACTATCATCACATTGATAAAACGACGGACAGTCAATATGAGACCATCGAAGTCGCAATATACAGTGGTACTGTTCGCGGGAGTGTTCGGTGGTCTTGGCCCATCACATATAGAAAGCTGAAATTCTGGATCAGAAATATTAACTTTATCAACATCACTGGCCGTCGCCGCATGCACGACAGCAGCTGATATCGGCAATATGCCCGAGATCGCTATGATGAGTATGATGATGTTTCGTTTCATTTGATTGATGATAAATCTTTGACTTTCAGACTTCACGGACTTTCGACTCTACTAGCTAATTCGCCGCGCTCTTCAGTAATAGATCATACTGGTTCCCTATATCTTGTATCGCTTCCAAGATCGAGCTTTTGCCGCTCGTCACTGATTGTACCATGTTGGAAAATAGCTGACGCGACTTCGCGGTGTCGATATCGAACCAGGCATTGGCGATGAGGGCGGTATCATTGAATACGCTCATGTATGGATCGCTCGAACCAGCGGCGAGTACACTGCGCAGGACTGATGGCAGATACATCATCTCCGAAAGTTTTGCTAGATTGGTCGGTGCGACCAAGGTCGAGATGATCTGGTATGAATTGTTGCTATTTGGCGAACTCTTCAGGACGGAAAAGCCATACATTTTGCCGTAAGTCGCCTTCACCCCGCCGGTCTTTACCTGAGGCAATCCTGCCGCATCAAAGTCGAGATTGGGATTCTTGTTACGGAGATCCTTGAGCTCTGAGGCAAAACCGAGATAAGTAGCGGCAATGCCTGAGAGAAACGCGGTCTTGTCATTTGGCATGCCCCTATTCCATGAATAGTTCGGACTCTCCGGATTGACGAATTGGGTATAGAACTTGAGCACCGACTGAGGCGCTGAACCGCCGGACATAGAGATCGTCGTTGCTAGACCGTCCGATCCGTATGCCGTGACAGGGTTGCCGAGCTGCATGAGCAGGCTTCCGATGACTTCACGTGCATTGGTGATGTTGCTAAAGTCACCCATTGCCAGGGCTGATTTCCTGATATTGCCATTGCTATCTTTCACCGTGAGCTTAGGTATGAGGTTAGTCAAGTCTTCCCAATATTTCGGATATGTAGCGATGCCAGCGGCATTCCACATATCTCTGTTCCAATACATGATGAGTGGATCGATGACAAATGGGATAGCTATGATACCGTTTGAAGTCAGATACAAGTTGGATTCTTGGACATAGGTATCCATGAATGTCCTCTGCGGTAACGCCGCATATGGGATAGGTGTGATCTTGTCCAAGTGAGGATATAGCATATCCAATGGCAACAACACCACGTCAGGTCCCGTCCCACGCGCCAGAGCGGCGATAAAGGCACTGGAGAACTGATCTGGAGCAAACTGGGTGTAAGTGACCGTGATGGTCTCCGACGCAGTATTGTTGATATCAGCGACGTATTTATTGAGAGTATCGCTTGAGAATGTTCCCCATACTTTCATGGCAGACAATGTCGTCCCCGAGCCCGCGCCCTTGAAAGTCGCAAAAGCGATCACTCCTGCGATGATGCAGACGACGAATATTGCTAGGACTATGACTTGGAATTTGGACATTTTATTTTCCCATTACCTGACGAATACTAGGCCGTAATGATGATCCCCCGCTTCGAACGACTGCTCCAATTTCATCCCTGCCTTTTCGAAGAGAGCCTGCGCCTCCGCTTGCGGAACCACTGTCTTTGGACTGAGCGCTGTCACACCGCTCCAATCTATGACCATGACCTTACCTCCATGCTTCGTAATCCTCTTCATTTCCAATGCAAAATCATCCGGTTTTTCTATCTGGAACAAAACATTAGAGGCGATCACCCTGTCAGCGATCGACTCTCGGATCTTCGTACCACCGATCTTCTCGGCATTGCCCCACACGACCTCGATGTTACGAAGCCCTTGTGACGCTCCGACTGAGCGCAATCTTTCGAGCAAGTCCTTTTGTACGTCTACGGCATATACGCGACCACTTGCACCTACTCTCTTTGCCGCCTCAAAGCTATAAAATCCAGATCCAGCACCGACATCTACCACCTTCATGCCGTCTATGAGTCCGAGTTTGTTCAAGTTTGTTGCCGGGTCGGAGAACATGGCTATATTTTAGCACAACTACAAGCAAATTAAACTTGCCAGGCTATCCCCTTCGCGCAACTTCATGATACGGACACCCTGAGTAGCGCGAGATAGAGTAGGGATTTCCTTTAGATCAACGCGGATGACTTGAGATTTCTTGGACATAGCGACGATCTCTTCGTTGTCATCAGTGACAACCATCGCCGCGATGAGTGAGCCGGTCTTTGGCGTGATATTCATCGTTAAGATTCCAGAACCACCGCGATTCTGAACTTTGTATTCGGAAAGTTTTGTCTTCTTGCCATAACCATTTGCGCCAATGACAAATAAGGCTGGGTTCTTCGCACTATTCGAAACAACATCGGCAGAAATAACAGCATCAGAAATCGTCATTCCTTTCTGACCTTCGACTTTCGACTTTCGGCCTTCCTGCAATTTGATGACCCGTACACCCGCCGCATTCCTACCCATCTCACGTACATCACTCTCATCGAAATGTATAGATTGGCCTTCCTTCGTCGCGATGACCACCTCGTCATTCTTGGAGACGAATGAAGCAGAGATGAGCTCATCACCCTCTTCGAGAGTGATAGCGATGAGTCCTGATCTGCGGACATCCTTGAAATGCTCGGCGGAAGTCTTCTTGCCCGTACCGTTCTTCGTCACCATGATGAGCGAGAGATCAGCGGCGTCTTTTTTGTTCTTTGGCATCGGCAAGATAGAGGTCACACGTTCCCCATCCGCGAGTGAGAGGAAATTCATCACAGACTTTCCTTTTGTCGCACGTTTACCTTCTGGTATGTCGTACATCTTTATCTGATATGCTTTACCCTTATCAGTAAAGAATAGAAGATCATTGTGCGTAGATGCGAAAACGAGGTGCGAGATGAAATCTTCTTCTTTGGTATCGAGATCAACTACTCCAATACCGCCGCGTCTCTGCTTGCGATAATCACCCGGATCAGTCCTCTTTATATATCCGCCTTTCGTAAGGACGAGCACTGACTCCTCATCAGCTATGAGATCCTCAGGATTGAAATCTTTGACGCCATGCTTCACGATCTTCGTGCGTCTATCATCACCGTATCTAACTTTGATATCTGTCATCTCGGTTTTAATGATGCTACGAACTTTCTTCTCACTGCCCAAGATGAACTTCAATTCTTCTATGAGCGCCTGGACAGCCGTTAGCTCATCCAAGACTTTTTTGCGCTCGAGACCGGCGAGACGTTGCAATTTCATCTCCAGGATTGCCGTAGCCTGTTTTTCACTGAACTTGAATTTCTTCATGAGAGCCGCGTGAGCCTCTACGACGTCTTTGGACGCACGAATCAAGCTGATGATCTCATCTATATGGTCTAAGGCTTTTTTGAGACCTAGCAATATATGCTCACGATCCTCCGCGCGAGTGAGATCGAACTGTGTGCGACGTCTGATGACGTCGATACGGTGCGTGATGAATTCCTGCAGGATGGACTTGAGTGAGAGTGTCTGCGGAACTCCGTGTACCAGCGCGACTGTATTGAAATGGAACGACTCTTCTAATTGGGTGTGTTTGTATAGCAAATTTAGAACCTTCTCCGGATATGAACCCTGCTTCAAGTCTATTGCGATGCGCATATCTTTGTCTGACTCATCACGGAGACCCCTCACACCTTCGATGATTTTCTCACGAACGAGATCGGCGATCTTGATGATGAGCTCAGACTTGTTCACGCGATATGGTATAGAAGTTATAATGATCTGGAACTGACCTTTCTTGTCCTCGACAATCTCCGCTTCACCACGCACGACGACTCCACCGCGCCCCGTAGCGTATGCGTGATGGATGTCTTTCTCGCCGTACATAACTGCGCCTGTTGGAAAATCTGGACCTTTGATGAATTGGAATAGGTCCTCGGTCGTAGCGTCCTTGTTTTCGAGCAAGTGCACAGTCGCATCGACGACTTCACGCAGGTTGTGCGGAGCGATGTTCGTGGCCATACCGACGGCGATGCCGAGTGTGCCATTCAACAATAGATTTGGAACGGTGGTCGGTAATACTGTAGGTTCTTTCTTTGATCCATCATAGTTCGGCCGGAAATCAACCGTGTTTTTGTCCATGTCACGGAGCAGCTCATTCGATATGCGAGTCATCTTAGCCTCTGTATAACGCATAGCAGCTGGTGGATCACCGTCGACTGTTCCAAAGTTTCCTTGACCATGAACGAGCGGATATCGCATGGTAAATGGTTGTGCCATCTTGACCATCGAATCATAGATCGCCACGTCACCGTGTGGATGATAACTTCCCATCGTGTCTCCGACTACCACTGCTGATTTACGGAACTTCGCGGAGAAAGTGAGGCCTTTTTCATGCATAGCATATAATATGCGGCGGTGTACAGGCTTCAGTCCGTCACGAACGTCTGGAAGCGCACGATCTGTGATGACCGACATCGCATAGTCGAGAAATGACTCACGCATCTCGGTTGTAATAGAACGCGCGACTATGCCGCTCCCCTCACGTGCAAAGAGAGACTCTGGAACTCCATTTGAGCCTCCGTCCGAGGCTGATTTTCCATTTGATTTTTCGGGCTTTTTTGCCATGGATGATAAAAACTTCCAATTTAATCCTGATACCTAAATACTAAACGAATTCAAAGCATTAAATGGACACAAAATTCAAAATAATAGGCCTCAAATGATGGTTAACTTTGGCCCAAATTTATCCGAACTTATGGGTCTATTGTAGCATATTACACATGACTTTGCACAACAAAAATACACCTGATTTCCAGATGTATTTTTGTAATTTATTGCTCTCTATTTTGTTCCGTTCGCCCATGAACGATTCAATTGAGATCGTCCATGTGGACCGGGTATCTTCCCCGGTTAAGGGCTCGTGTTTAGAGCACACAGAGCCATGGCTCATGATCACCTTGCGGCGGATCATATCGACTATAAGTTGATTACCCTTCCGAAGAAGGAGTAAAAAACGGTTGATTCTTTGAAATATTCCACGAGCAGCTTCCGCTACCCGTGCCTTGTTACGACTTACCCCCTGTCATCGATTTTGCCTTAGGCCCGCACGAGGCGAGATTTCGGGCACCACCGACTCCCTTGGGTTGACGGGCGGTATTTGATGTGTTATAATGTTACCATTATAATTCTCTCCAACACGGGGCAAGCGGTTTTCCCGCACCCTCGCGTTTTTCAAAGGTTGCTTACCCGATTTTTATCGGATTCACCTACATTGCCATAGTAGGTTTTAGCTTTCTTCCCTAGAGCTCGGAGCTCGTCACGAAGATTTACGATTTCGTTAAATCCTTCATCAGACAAATGTTTCTTAGCGTAAACCATCAAAACTATTTGTTTAAAAAGAAGATATGATTTCTTTTTTTTTGCTTGTAATGGACTTCTATCAAGAAATGGAAATAAATACTCTTTCAGGTCCCAAATACTAGTAATTTTATACTTGGCATGTGGATACCATCCGTATCGCTCGTATGAGCAATCATAAATCTTTCCAATCCCGATAGTGATAAGCAAACGTTCCTAATATTGAGGATGTAACTTTTTCCTTTGAATTTGTTCCTTCCCAATCGGAAGTTGTAGCTTGGGGTTAAACCGAGCATCTTTCCTTTTGGTACTACGAACTCTGCTGACTTCTTGCATATCATCATTATATCATTACTAATATAACTTCTCGGTGTGTACAACACAACGAGGAAAATGCAAGATCTCCCACGGTAAACGAATACACTGTTTTTTCTCATCTCGATGCCACGATACACATATCACATTTTATTCGACAGTAGGTTTCTCCATGTACTCGCAGGATGACCTATGATATGTGCCATAACTGGCATTCAAGCTAAAAAATGCTACTTTCTCCCTTCATCTATAGTCCTCACGGACAGTAGACTGTGATTTCGCTTCAAGGCACTGTTGATTGCCTAGGTTGGATTTACACCAACTAGCGTACTCGATCGCATGGCGACCCGAGTACAAGACTTGAGAACGTATTCACCGCAGTATAGCTGACCTGCGATTACTAGCGATTCCGGCTTCAAGGAGTCGAGTTGCAGACTCCTATCCGAACTGGCGCATCTTTTATAAGGGTTTGCTCCATCTTGCGATATTGCGTCCCGTTGTAGATGCGATTGTAACACGTGTGTAGCCCAGGGTGTCAAAGGGCCATGCTGACTTGGCGTCATCCCCACCTTCCTCCCAGCCCACTGATCAAAATATATTAAGACTTAGTAGTGAGACGGAAACATATTTCAATCACATTCACCGCTGTATGATTGACCAGCGATTACTAATAATTGAAATAGAGCAAAGCTCAAAAGTTTCCGTATGAGATAAAATCTCACTACTAAATCTCGATAATTTCGAACAACGGGCTGGGCGGTCTCGTCTGACACTTGTAACAGACAACAGGGGTTGCGTTCGTTACCTCACTGAAGAGAACAGTTCAAACCACGAACTGACGACAGCCATGCAGCACCTGTCCATCCGCCTTGCGGCGACCAACGTTTCTGCTGGTCTTCGAATGGATTTCTAACCCTGGTAAGGTTCTTCGTTTAGCGTCGAATTGAACCACATGTT
>JANXZK010000012.1 GCA_025355565.1 bacterium | reverse complement strand
GTTCATATTAGATTGAAATCCAAGTATCTCAAGTACCGCATCCTTCCAGAAAGACCAAAGTCTGTCTACGTGCCAATCGTTGCCTTGACGACACGAAAACCGCCAAGGATACCACCCAAAGATCATCCTTGGAGAAGATGGAATTCTTGAAAAAAATTTCGCCGAGCACATAAAACAGGAACACATTAATTCAGACTACAACAGATGTCATTTCAGCTTTGGTCTGACACAGGTTGACTTATGGACGATTGATCTGTCTAGGTAAGTGATCAATATACTTTTCAACCTCCTCCATCGAGTTATTTGATCGAGATTAATGAAACACCAACCATGATCAAGAATACTCCGACTAGATTTAAAGCCGTCAGCCTTTCTTGGAAAATATAATATGCACCGATTGCTGTAAGAACATACGAAATACTCAATATCGGATATGCCACAGAGATCTTCATCTGTGTCAGGATTTTCACCCAAGTGAATGTTGCTATTGCAAAAAATGAAACAGCTATGTAAAACCAAGGATTCAATATGTATTTCAAAATTATATTTAATTCGGGATGATGTTGACAGAATATTGCCGACTGCTTAAAAAAAAGCTGACCAATCGACATTAGAAATACATTGATGGTTAAGAGAAAGTAGGGCATGGTCTTATAGGACATATTAACACAAAAACATGTGTTATAGTAATGAAATGTGAAAATCCGTATTTATTATGCAAACCTCGATCATCATCCCCATATTCAATAAGCTCGAATTCACCAAGGCCTGCCTTGAAAGCATTCATTCATTTGGGGCGGACGCGGGGCATGACTTTGAAGTCATCGTCGTCGATAATGCCTCGACTGACGGAAGTGACGAGTATTTGAAGGGATTGTCGAGCATGTTACAGTCGGCGTCTAAGGTGACCTCGGCGGTTGATTCTTCAGTGGGCGTCAAATTGATGGTAATTCACAACGAAAAGAACCTCGGTTTCGCCGTGGCCTGCAATCAAGGAGCGATGGCGGCCAAGGGGGAATATCTCTTGTTTTTGAATAATGATACCGTTGTCACGAAAGGATGGCTAGATGTATTGGTCGACGAGTTGGATGGCGGCAAAGACAAACGGATCGCGATCGTAGGACCGAAGCTTCTGTATCCGGACGGGACTATTCAACATGCAGGCGTAGTCTTTGACGAGAAGAAATGGCCGCACCACATCTACAAGAGAGAACCGGGGGACGCGCCGTATGTGAACAAAAAGAGGAAATTTCAATGTCTCACCGCGGCTTGTTTTCTGATCCGCGCGAGGGTATTCGCATCAGTCGGCGGCTTCGATGAGGCGTATCTGAATGGCCTAGAGGATGCGGATCTGTGTCTCAAAGTTGGCGAACTAGGCTACGGCATTCTATATTGTCCGGCGAGCGTCGTTTATCACCACGAAAGCATCACCGAAGGAAGGTCCAATCACGATGAAAAGAATCTCGAACTATTCTATAGCCGTTGGTCGGGAAGAATTGTTTCAGACAGCGGGAAATACAACGAGGAAGATGGAATGCCTGGGATGGGCGCATTCCTGGATGTCTGGACTAATGACCGGTTTAGTCGTCGTAGGCTCAGTTACTTGTTCCAGAGATTCATGACGATCGCAAGGCGCGACGGATACGTGCGAGCGGTGGCGAAGTCGTGGAGGAGGTTTACCATCAGGATGCCGAGTAGATAGGTGTTGCTGATTTTCAAAATCGATATCGTTGAATTTCGCTATCACGCTATCAAATTTCATTGAAAAATCTCTATTTTTTGATACAATAGCCTTATATGGCCATAAAGAAGGAAAAATACACAAATGCTCTGCTATATTTCATTTCAAATTGCAGCAACGAAAAATTGGGGCTAACCAAGCTTAATAAGCTTTTCTATTATCTTGATTTCATCTCCTATAGAGACCAGAAGGAGAGTGTAACAGGAGAGACATATCTCCATTTGCAGATGGGTCCATTCGCTAAAGACCTACAAGACAAGATCATCAAGGTGGCGGAGAAGCAGAGGCTTATAACCCAAGAAAAGGATGATAGCTTGAAGTTTGGTAAGAGGAATAGGTATCAGGCTATCGCATCTCCGGATATATCGGTATTCAATGGCTATGAAAAGAAACTGCTCGGATATATCTGCAAGACATTTATAGATTGGAATACGGATCAGATGATCGCTCAGACGCATAGCGAGGCGCCGTGGGTATTTTCCGAGGCCAACAAGGCTCTGGATTACAAGAATGCGGATGATATCGAATTCTTTACTAAAGACAAGGATATAGCCATGTCATAATATTCGAAGAGACAATCTGGGTTTTCAAGGGCAAGGCGGTAAATATGACGGAGCATACGAGCAACTATTGAAAGATTTGGCCCAACAATTCGTACAGGCAGAATGAATGATCAAGTGCAAAATCATAATGACATAATGCAATGAAAGTCTCAATCATCACAACTACATACAACACCGGAAAAACAGTCGGAGATACTATCGAAAGCGTACTTGGTCAGACATATCCGGATATCGAGTACATAATAGTCGATGACAGATCCACTGATGATACGTTGGACATAGTCAATAAATACAGCGACCGGGTAACCAAGATCGTGGCCGCGGAACATAGCGGCATATTCGGCGCTTTGAATGTGGGAGTAAGGCTGGCCACGGGCGATATCGTGGCGATACTGAATTCGGATGATTTTTATATGACTAATGATGTCATCGAAACAGTAGTGAATAGGTTCAAAGAGAGTGGGGCTGATTGTGTTTGGGGAGATATGATAGTGGTCGACAAAAAAGACACGACTAAAATCGTGAGGACATGGAAGTCTTGTGCCTATGTGGATGGTGCCTATAGGAAAGGATGGCATCCGCCGCACCCGACTTTTTTCGTTAAAAGGAGCATGTATGAAAAGTACGGATATTTCCGCACGGATCTGTGGACTTCGGCTGATTATGAATTAGTGTTGCGTTTTCTAGAGAAATACAAGATCACTTCGAGTTACATCCCGAAAGTTCTCACCGTGATGAGAAATGGCGGCTCGAGCACGAAGAGCCTGTTCAATTGGGTTCGTGGGAATATAGGAAGTTACAGAGCATTTCGTTTGAATGGTCTACCAGTCTCACCACTATTCATTTTCAGGAAGCCACTGTCGAAGGTGCGACAATTCTTTAGACGACGGAGCAGATTACCCCAAGCGCCGATAGTGTAGCGATCGGAATGCTAACTATTCCTCGTGAACATCATTCTGGCCGTCTTGAGAAAGATGAATATATCGAGAATGAATGACCTATTCTTCAAATAGTACAGGTCGAATTGGAATTTTTCGCGGGCTTCGGTGATAGTTGTCGATGGTTTGTAATTGAGTTGCGCCCAACCGATGATACCAGGCTTCACGATGTGACGGATCTCGTAGTAAGGGATCTCCTCGTATATTTTGGCTAGCTTGGTGCGTTCTGGCCTTGGACCGATGAAGGAGATGTCTCCACGAAGGACATTATAGAGCTGGGGCATCTCGTCCATGTGCGTGAATCGGAGGAATTTACCGACAGATGTGATGCGTTTGTCACCCTCACAAGTCCACAACGGTCCATCTTGACCGACTTTCATCGTCCTGAATTTGTAAAGCATGAATGGTTTGTTGTTTTTACCCACCCTCTCTTGTCTGAAGATGATGGGTCCAGTAGAAGTTACAGCCACGAGGAAACCGATGATGATGCTGAACGGCACCGTGATAGGGAGCGTGATGAAGGTCAGGATTATCTCGATCAAGCGTTTCGTCGATTCGTAGATGTTCTTGTTATCCGTTATTTCTCGTATGAACCATTCTTCCTCGATCTCTTGGAGCGGAATGTAGCTGAAGATGGATTCATAGAACTCTGTCAATGTCGTTATCTCGATCCGTTTCGATAGCATGTCAAATAGTGTCTTTGTTACAGCATTGTTCTTGAGGAATTTGCCATCGATCACGATCTGGTTCACGGAATATTCCTGCACTGCATGTTCGAGCGTAGTCTTGTCACCATCGAACAGATACAGAGAAATGCCCAGCTGCGGGTTACTGTCGACGTAATCCGAGATCTCTTGTGTTTGAGGAGAAGCGGCGAGCACCAGGATGTTCGAATGGTAGGCTTTCTTTACAAAGATCTTCCGGAGTGCATATCGCCAAAGGATGTCCAGTACGCCGAATGTGATCGTGAGCATGATGAGGTTGGCTTTGGGCGTCAGCTCGAAATAGCGGCTAAATATGTAGAATACCGTGATGGTCACGGAGAAGCTCACGAGCAGGCTGGTAGAGAGGCGTTTTGCTATCTGTATGATGTTGCCGAAAGCCTTATAGGTATATAGGTTGGAGATGTAAAAGATGATAAGCCAGAGTATGAGGACCATGAAGAATGGTACCTTGTGAACATGGAATTGGTCTATAAAATCTGCATTTCCATATCTAACATATAGCACGATGAGCACTGATAAGACGAAGACAGTGACATCTCCTACGAATGCGATGCCCAATTTGTGGCGTTTTATGAGCTCTCCGAACATACTGAGAATATACACCATGTATGTGAAAATTGCATGTTATATTCGCTTCGCTCATATATTTTCGCTATACTATACCCATGGTGAATCCTTTCGACCGCGATTTCTACAAGTTCTTCATCGGCTTTGTCTGCATACTCGGGTTTAGTTTTTGTTTATTGTACGTCGTCGGACAGTATTCGCATTCGACGGAAAAGCAAGCAGCCGCGGTGCAAAAATGATGAAATGATATTTGAGACTTTTTTTATCTAGATTTGAACTTTTTTTTATCGAAATTTTATCTTTTCTTTATCATTTTTTGAATAAAAATTCACCTGGATTTTATCGACCACCTGATAGAGTGGCGGTATTAGTAGAAGTTAATGTATAAATCAAATGATGAAATCAAAGCTCTTTTTGTTATCGGGGGTATTCAGTGTAACGGTGATCGTGAGTATGATGATATTGCTATTCGCAACCATGAGGGTTGCTAACGCCGAGACGCATATAGATGGTGCGGAGATAAGCAACGACGCTGTCTGGGTGCTATCGGACAGCCCTTATATCATCGATAGCGTTGTGACCATAAGGAATGGCGCGTCGCTCACTATCGAGGCGGGGGTCTCGGTTATCGGTTCAGAGAGCCTCAAAGATTATTCAACGATAGAAAATAAAGGAAATCTGACATTGATGGGCAAACCGACGAAGAAGGTCACGATCAGTGGGTCGGGGAGCATCACGAATAAAGGCGGGACTACTACCATCAGTAATGCAGATATAACCATAGGAGATGGACTGTATCTTTACGGCGGAACCACATATATCGCGAGCTCGACGATATCCAGCTCGACTTATGGCATATATTCGACACAGGCGGATGTTAATATCGTCGATAGCCGTATCTCAGGGAACATCTATGGGATATACGTACGCGGACCCTCGGCACCGGTCTATCAAGTCAAGGGCGATGATCGATCATTTGGCATCGGTGGTATAGGTAATGCGTTGGATGGCCTCGCACTGAATGACGTGGGAGAAATCTCTGGGCCAAAGTTTACGATCAGCAATTCTTCTATTGTCGCCAATACCGAAGCGGCCGTATACAACGGAGATACGGTGCCAGTACATGCGGCGATGAATTGGTGGGGTAGTGAGGATGGACCTGATGCCATAAAGATGAGAGGTCCGGTCGAGTACACTCCGTGGCTCGCCAAAGATCCGAATGAACAATCGGAAAAAGCAGTTTGCTGTTCTAGTATATTGTTCCTGCCAGGATTCGAAGGGAGCCGTTTGTACAATAGCAGATCGATGCCGTTAGGGCTCGGTACTTCAACAACCAGGCTTTGGGAACCGTTGTCATATGGTGATGTTCGATCATTGTATCTAAAGGATGATGGATCTACCATAGACCCATCGATATACTCAGATGACCTGCTGGATGTGGCTCTCTATGTGAAGGGAGTATATTACAAGCTGATAAAATATCTGGATGGTGTCGCGAAGGAAGGGACGATCGCTGGATGGAAACCATTTGCATATGATTGGCGTCAACCGATCGGAACGATAGTCAATGATCGGCAAAAGAGAGCGACGACGACAGAATCATTGCTAGAGACAGTGACGGATCTGGCGGCACACTCAAAGACGGGGAAGGTCACGATCGTCGCTCATAGCAATGGTGGATTGGTCGCCAAGTACCTGGTAAAGACCCTCTCGGAATCGGGTAAGGCGGACATCGTGGACAAGATGATTTCTGTTGCTGTGCCGTATTTGGGCACTCCGCAGGCGATACCGGGGTTGCTTCACGGCTCTGATCAGTCTATCGCCCTCGGATTGGTACTCAGCGAATATGTCTCGCGCGGTCTAGGTGTGAATATGGCCAGCGCATACTCATTGCTGCCGTCAGATGAGTACTTCAACAAAGTCAGAAATCCGGTCATCACTTTTGCAAGCACGACAGTGACCGGTGTGAACAACGGCTCGTATCCGTTGCACATCGCGGATATCACCGGGCAGTCATCATTTATCATCGATACGAAAAATGGAAGGGTCTCTGCGTCAACTACAGGCACTACCAAGGCAGATACGGCTCTAGCTATAAAAGGCAATCAGTCATTGTTGGACGCGGCTCGAAAGTTGCACGATATACTCGATCCATTTTCATGGCCTGCGAGCATCGTCAATTGGGCGATCATTGGTTGGAACAAGAATACCACGAGCGGAGTGGCATATTCTGAGATAGTGAGATGTCCTGCGTCGATGGTCGGACTTTCCTGTACGCCGCGACCGTCGCATGAAAAGATCCTGACGAAGATGGGTGATGGCACAGTAGTCGCGCCGAGCGCTATGTATGATGCCGATGTCGTAGCGGCTGTCGACTTGGAGAGCGCTTCGACGGAGGCGAAGATCGGTGTGGGTCATGCAAATATCATGGAATCATCGACGACGCTCGCTCTCATCGATGCTGTTATTCGAGAAGGTGGTGCGGCGACAGGGACAGATACGACTGCATTGCGGGGATCATTAGCGATGATGAATGGAGTGACGATCGGTGAGCCAAGAGATTTGGCAGAGCCGACATATCTAGTCATAAGTACTCATTCGCCAGTGGAATTACATGTCTACGATAGTCAGGGTAACCATACAGGGATGATCCCGAGTCCACTGGCAAATGTGCCAGGAGCTAGCGAAGACCTCTACACTTCGTTTGAAGCGAATATACCAGGAAGCGACTTCTCTTCGACAGATGACGGTGACAGTTATGTCTACGTGCCAGACGATGGGCAAAAATATAGGTTGGAGGTTCAGGGAACGGGAGTCGGCGAGTTCACATTGGACGTTGAGAGAAAGAGTGGCGCTGACACGTTACAGACGGTGGAATATTCTGTTGTACCGACCAATCCGCTAACAGTTGCTTCGACTACAGTGCAAAGCGGAGGTGCAAATGGTGGAGGGGGGACTGGCGGTAGTTCTCAAAATGGGAATGCGATCGTGGCACCTCTATCAGTCGACGAAGATGGCGACAGTAGAGTAGACGCGACTGTAGAGCCAAACAAACCATTTGATCCTAAAATATATTTGGAAATGTACAAAAAGACGATCGCTACTATTGCCGGGACGACTCCAAGAGGGAAAACGCTCTCAAAGAGGATAGATAAATTACAGGATCTCATCCAAGCAGGGAAAATGAAAAAAGCTCACAGTCTGGCCGGTAGGGTCGACAAGAAGATGAGTCATGTAAAATGGAAGAAACTCAATGCTGGCGACAAGGACATGATCCTCGATATGTTCGATACGTTCATTCAACAGTTCGAGTAATGGAAGCACGGTGGAGGAAAAACATCCGAACATTGCTCCGAGAGACCATCTGCAGGAGATTTTCAGCAGAAAATCTCCGAAGCCGAGAAAGGGCCCTGCAGGGCCCTTTCGTGTTTCGAGGGGAAATATTCGGATGTTCCGACTCTAGGGACTTTATAGACGGTCGACTTTGTGACTTATTTTAGTTCGACTTTCCCGCCGGCTGTTTCGAGCTGTTTCTTCATCGCTTCAGCTTCTTCTTTCTTTACACCTTCTTTGATGAGGGAAGGGGCACCATCGACGAGGTCCTTGGCTTCCTTCAGTCCGAGTCCGAGGATTTCCTTGACGGCCTTGATAACAGCGATCTTGGTCGCACCTGCGTCAGTCAAGTGGACTGCGAAAGCGCTCTTCTCATCGCCTGCCGCGACTGCCGCTACCGGAGCCGCCACCGCCGCCTGTGCTGATACGCCGAACTTCTTTTCTAGTAATTTTACGAGCTCATTTAAGTCTAGGACGGACATCTTCTCGATGGTCTCGACGACAGACTTGAACTTTGCTGGGATTTCTACAGGGGTTGTTGTTTCCATGATTGTAAATTGATATTATTGATTTGGTTTCAGGAATGATGAGAAATGATTTGAATGACCCAAGGACCTGCTTGAGCCCTCCATTTATGGAGATCGAGGGCGAGTTCCGCAGGGTCGTGAGGAGCATTTCCCATCATTCCTGAGATTTATAATCTAAGCTACCTTCTTCTTGCCGATCTGATCGAGCGCCACTACCAATCCTTGAATAGGCGAATTGATGACGTTCACGAACATACCGTACAAAGTATTCAATGGTGGGATATTTGCGATGCCCATCATTTCCTCCTTTGACATATATTTGCTCTCAAAGACGCCGCCGACGATGTTGACTCGGTCTTTGAATTTCTTTTGAAACTCGTAGACGCCGCGTGCCGGTGCGATGAGGTCTTCTCCATAAGCTAGGCCGAGCTCGCCTACGAGAGTTGGAATCACCCCTTCATACTTCTTGCTTGCGAGTGCGAGGCCTGTCAGCGATTTCTTGGCGACGAAGAAGCCGACCTTGTTCCTTGTGAGCTCACGACGCATCGTCGTGGCGTCAGATACTTTGAGGCCGTGGATATTGACGAATACCATGGACTTTGCTCCAGCCATGATCTTGGTCAATCTTTCGATGATCTCTTTCTTTTGTTCTTTTGTGCGGGCCATTTGTGGTTTAGTCCTTAAAGGTTGTGACTTTATGGACTTTGAGATTATTTAATAAAAAATCGACCTGTAAAGCCGACGAATAGAGGTATCTGTCCTCAGAAGGTCTTATAGAAGTGTCCCTCGACATACTCGGGACGACTTCGCCGCCTTCGTCTCTGGCCTTAGTCACAATATTACATGAAAATCGATTGTATGCAAGGCGGCTTTCTGCTAGACTACAATTTATATCGATTTACATCGACTTATACTTATATGGATACATTAACCGCACTATTCGGAAATCTGGTCAAAGCGAGGATACTCAGGATGTTCCTCTTCAACGAGACAACGCCATTTTTGACGAAGGAAGTCGTCGAGCGAGCTCGTTCTGCGGGGAAGCTGGTAAAGAAGGAATTGAACATCCTCGCGAAGGCAGAGATCATAAAGAAATGCAAAGTCTCGAAAGATATCCAAGTTGAGAAGAACAAAAAGGTCATAATAAAGAAGGTGACCGGCCAGGGATTCATCCTGAACGCAAAATTCCCATATCTGAATCCTGTGAAGAGCCTCCTTACAGTGACCAGTTTGCATGCAGATGAGACATTGGCAAAGCGCTTCACCAATTCTGGTAAGATCAAACTTCTAGTTGCTGCCGGCATCTTTATACAAAATTGGGACTCACGTGTCGATCTTCTCATAGTCGGCGATGACCTGAACTTGAGTAAAATAGAGACGGTCATCAAGCTCATCGAATCTGATATAGGCAAAGAGATCGCATATTCTGCATTCGAGACCCAGGATTTTGAATATAGATATGGTATCCACGATCGTTTGGTCAGGGATGTATTGGATTACGCTCATGTAACTCTCATAGACAGACTGGGAATCGAGATCAAATAAGGGGATAGAAATCACAACACCTAGAGACTGATTCCTACACTCTCGACACTCTTACTATCCACAGCTTGTAACTTGTATACAGCAGGGTATGCTATAATTAGATGCATTACAAGAATAATTATAAGTTAAACATAATCTCATGACGTTCATTCAAAACTGGGTTTCTGCTTTCGTCGACTCGTTACTCAACGTATGGTACGGTGTAGCGGACTTTTTGCCGAAGCTCATCATCGCGCTCATCATCTTTGCTATCGGATGGGTGTTGGCCGCTCTATTAGAAAAGCTCGTGGAGAGCATCTTCAAGTCATTGAAGGTCGACTCAGCACTGAAGAGTGCAGGTCTAGAGGATGTAGTAAAGCGTTCAGGACATAGCTTGAGTTCTGGCGTGTTCGTAGGCGCTCTCGTCAAGTGGTTCGTAGTAGTCGTATTTCTAATGTCAGCATTCGATGCTCTCGGCCTCACGCAGGTCAATGGTTTCTTGCGTGACATCGTCGGTTACCTCCCATCGATCATCGTCTCCGTCCTCATACTTATGGTCGCTGTCGTCGTCGCCAGTGCGATGCAGAAATTGGTCATCGCCAGTGCTCATGCTGCCCATGTGAAGTCTGCAGAATTGCTCGGTCGTGTTACCAAGTGGGCGATCTGGATCTTCGCTCTCCTCACAGCACTCTACAATCTCGGTGTTGCGCCAGGACTCATACAGACAGTCGTTATGGCAGTCTTTGCCGGTGCCGCTCTCGCTCTAGGACTTGCATTTGGTCTAGGCGGTAAAGAGGTCGCACAGAAGTGGTTGGAGAAGACAACCTCGAATATTTTGGAGAAGGAATAGAAACCATCCACTATATGATTCTCGGGATAAGAAAGGCCCCTGCAGGGGCCTTTCTTATCCCCATGTTCTCCCCAGCAGTGGCTTCTATTGACATATTCACAGCCATAAGTATACTTACCTGCACGGAATGATATTTATGAGAAACACCATCAACAAGCGGCAATAGCCACGCCCCAGAGATGGAGTGTGACCAGTAGCCGCTCGATAAGCGGTTTTTCTTTGCTAAGCATCAGGCTTGCAAATCCAGGACGATAGTAACTTGAAAATTTCATATCAGAAATCAAGTCCGCCTTCGCTCGCGTTGCGAGCTACGGCGGGACAATGCCCGCTTACGCTTCGAGAGAAGCTACGGCGGGACAATGCCCGCTTACGCTTCGAGAGAAGCTATGGTGGGCAAAGTAAAAATTGTCTGTTGTTTTTATGTAGTACATAGAGACGATAGACGTTCCGTATATTTCGGGTCGAAATATACGGAAAGCAATGTCCGCCGTCGCTCAGATGAGCTATGGCGAGACGATGTAGGTAAATGTAGTAGCGGTTTTTAGATTTCCTAATGGGAAATTTAAGGGCGTATGGTGGATGCCTTGGCTAGAAAAAGCGATGAAGGACGCGGCGTGGCGGCGATACGCTTCGGGGAGGTGCCGAGCAACCTTTGATCCGAAGATGTCCGAATGGGGAAACCCCACGAGATGAACTCTCGTGATCCCGAGCGCAAGCGAGGGAAGCGTACCCTGGGAAGTAAAACATTTCAGTACCAGGAGGAAAATAAACAAACATGCATTTCGTCAGTAGCGGCGAGCGAACGCGAAGTAGACTAAAACTCTGGAGACTGGACGCTGGGTACTGGGGACTGGTGAGCGCAAATGATATTTGTTTGCGATCACTAGACTCCAGCCCCTGGCTCCCAGTCCCTAGGGTGGTTGCGAGGTAGAGACGTCATATTTATATGAGGAGAGTCACAAAATCTTTCGTTAGAAGAATCATCTGGAAAGATGAGCCCCAGCGGGTGATAGCCCCGTATTCGAAAACGACAAGATCTCTCTTGTTTCTATTCTCAAGTACCCCGGGACACGAAAAGCTCGGGGGAATCCGCCAGAACTAACTGGCAAGTCTAAATATTTTTCTAGACCGATAGTGAACAAGTACCGTGAGGGAAAGGTGAAAAGCAGCCCGGAAGGGCGGTGAAATAGATCTGAAACCATATGCCTACAAGGAGTCAGAGCGGTCGCAAGACCGTCATGGCGTGCCTATTGAAGAATGAGCCAACGAGTTTATGCAAGCAGCTCGGCTAAGTCCGCGAGGACGGAGTCACAGGGAAACCGAGTCTGAATAGGGCGTTTGTTGTTTGCATAAGACCCGAAGCCAGATGAGCTTGCCATGCGCAGGGTGAAGTTCGCCGAAAGGCGAATGGAGGCCCGAACCGTTTAGCCGTGCAAAACTATCGGATGACGTGTGGTAAGGAGTGAAAAGCTAATCGAATCTGGTAATAGCTGGTTCTCTCCGAAAGAACTTTTGGGTTCGCGTCGGATGTACCTTTGTGGGGTAGAGCACTGGAAGGTCTCGACAGGTAGAAATACCACGAGACCTATCAAACTCCGAATACACAAAGTAATTATCCGGCAGTTAGACTGTGGGGGCTAAGCTCCATTGGTCAAAAGGGAAACAGCCCGGATCTCAATTTAAGGTCCCTAAATCGACGTTCAGTGCGCTTAAGGTAGTGATATTTCTATGACAATGAGGATGTAGGCTTAGAAGCAGCCATCATTCAAAGACAGCGTAACAGCTCACTCATCGAGAAATTTCGCGCCGCAGATAATCGGGGCTCAAATGTCGTACCGAAACTGAGGACTGAACGATGCTTCGGCATTGTTCATTGGTAGGAGAGTATTCCGATCGCGATGAAGGTGAAGGGGTGACCCACACTGGAGCGTTCGGAAGTAAGAATGTTGGCACAAGTAACCGCAATGCGGGCGAGAATCCCGCACGCCGAAAAATCAAGGTTTCCTTGGCAATGTATATCAGCCAAGGGTTAGTCGGTCCTAAGGGGATGGCGAACGCCGCACCCGATGGATACACGGTTAATATTCCGTGACTTTTGTGTATTGCGATTGGGAGGACGAAGTGTAGTATATTCCGCGCATTATGGATTTGACGTTTGTGTCGTGAGAATGGGTCCTGGTAAATCCGGATTCTGTCTTCAATGATGAATTCAAGCGATATGAAAATCTTCACCTTTGGGTGGGGGAATGGAATAAAGCACGCTTCCTAGAAAAGTCTCTAAGCATAAATACATAAAAACCGTACCGCAAACCGACACAGGTGATTAGGTCGAGTAGACCTAGGCGAACGAGTGAGTGGTCTCCAAGGAACTCGGCAAAAAAGCAGCCGTAACTTCGGAATAAGGCTTGCCCCACCACTTTGTCCTCAACCAAAAGGAAAGTGGAGAAGCCATGATTGACGTGCT
>JANXZK010000025.1 GCA_025355565.1 bacterium | reverse complement strand
CATGATGAGTGAATCCTTGCCTGCTCCTCCGTAGCTTTTCTCAGTATTCCACAGTAATGATGAGTACAGTGGCGAAGGAGAGGAGCGAATACTTTGAGAAAATGCCGAGAGATTGCTAGCAGATTGCGAGGGAGTGAGGGGGGCAGGTGTGTGTGGGGGGGGTAAAAAGCTTTGAACTTTACACATTGCACTGTAAACTGTCCTCATGACATCACTAAACGACGCCCAACAGAGAGCAGTGGAGACTACGGATGGACCAGTCCTCATCATCGCCGGCGCCGGCTCTGGGAAGACACGTGTCATCACCCATAGGATACTGCACCTCATAAAGAGCGGTGCAACTCCTCATTCTATTTTAGCTATAACTTTTACCAATAAGGCCGCCAAAGAGATGCGTGAGAGGGTACTGACTCTCATCAAGGAGGACAAAGGGCTAAATCTGCCAATTTCAAACTCATATTCCGGTACAGAGAAGCCTTTCGTAAGCACTTTTCATGCGTTGGGTGTGCATATAATTCGCGAAAATGCGGCACTACTGGGTCTAACTAGGCATTTCACCATATTCGATCGGTCAGATTCGCGCCGAGCGATCAAGGAAGCGATGACTGAGTGCAGTGTAGACCCAAAAAAGTTCAATGCCGGAGTGATGCTCAATATGATCTCCAGAGCGAAAGGTGATGCGATAGACAGGCTCGCGTATCTCGATCACGCAAAAGGTTATACCGAAGAAGTTGTCGCGCAGATCTGGGAGAAATATGAAGCGATCATGGCGAAAGAAAAGGCTCTCGACTTCGACGACCTCTTGGCAAAAACAGCGCTGTTACTCAGCAAGTACCCACAAGTCAAGAAACACTATGCGGACTTATGGAAATATGTTCATGTCGACGAATATCAGGACACCAACAAGATACAGTACATGATCGTCGAACTTCTGGCCGAAAGTCATAGGAATATCTGCGTCGTTGGAGATGCGGACCAGAATATCTATAGCTGGAGAGGTGCGACGATAGAGAATATCCTAAACTTTGAGAAGGATTATACTGAGGCAACAGTCATCACACTAGAGAAGAACTACCGTTCGACCAAAAACATCCTTGAAGCGGCAAACAATGTCATAGAAAAGAACACTCTCCGAAAAAAGAAGACCCTGTATACAGACAACGACACCGGTGAGAAGATCTCTCTCATAGTCTCATACACCGAGATAGACGAGGCGAGGACGATAGCAGACATATCAAAGAGTCTGATCGCTGGTGGATCCCAAGGAGGTTCATCAGGCGTTTCGCCCCGCAACATAGCCGTATTGTATCGAACGAATTTCCAATCGCGCGTCCTGGAAGAATCATTCCTAAAGAAAAATATCCCTTACCAGCTCGTCGGGGTGCGTTTCTTCGAGAGAAAAGAGATCAAAGACGTCCTTTCATATATACGTGCCTCATTGAATAGAGACTCCTGGTCAGATATCGGCCGAGTGATCAATGTGCCGACAAGGGGTATAGGTAAGGCGACGATTGCGAAGATCATGTCCGACGCTGCTCATCTCTTGCCTGTGGGAATGAAGATCAAATTAGATAACTTCTACAAGCTTCTGGATGATATCAAGGCCGAGATCACAACAAAGAAACCTGGAGAATCAGTGAAGTTCGTCATCCGAGAGTCCGGCATTGAACATTCATTGAGGACTGGTGACCCCGAAGACGAGGAAAGACTCCTCAACATACGTGAGCTCGTGTCCGTCGCGACGCAATACGATCACCTGACGCCCGAAGAGGGAATAGAGTCATTACTCTCTAACGCTGCCCTAGCTAGCGACCAAGATGACCTCGTGAAAGATGAGGATGCGGTCAAACTGATGACCGTCCACGCCGCCAAAGGACTAGAATTCGACTATGTCTTCATTGCCGGCATGGAACAGGATCTGTTCCCATTCAAACACATGGATGACGGCGACATCAGCAAATCAGAAGAGGAAGAGGAGAGACGGCTGTTCTATGTGGCCTTGACTCGAGCGAGAAAGAAAGTCTACCTATCCTATACGATCCTCCGAACGATCTTCGGCGCACAACGGATCAGTAACCCGTCCGAGTTTATCACCGATATCGAAACCAGATTGATCGAGGACTATAAACCGACAAAACCGAGCGGTGCTAAGGCGTTGTTTATCGATTTTTGATTAACTGTAACATCAACAACCATGGAGCTATACGCAAAAAAATCACTAGGCCAGCATTTCTTGAACTCAAAACATGTTTTGGACCAGATCATCGAAACTGCCTCGCTCCAAAAAGGGGAGATGGTACTCGAAATAGGTCCAGGAACTGGGGTCCTCACAGAGGCTTTACTTGAGACTGGCGTAAAAGTCATCGCCATTGAAAAAGATGTCAGAGCAATAGGGTTGCTCCAGACAAAATTCGAAGTCGCCAGTCATAGTGGCCAATTGAATGTGATAGAAGGGGATGTGCTAGATGAAACGTTCAATGAACGATTTACGATTCTCGATGGAGGATACTCCATCGTCGCAAATATTCCGTATTACATCACTGGTGCTATTTTGGAGAAATTCTTGGAGCAGGAACCGAGACCTAACCGTATGGTTTTGTTGGTACAAAGAGAAGTTGCAGAAAGGATCATCTCGGGCACATCGATTGCGAATAGTAAGGGAAACAATGATGGCAAAGAAAGTATTCTATCGATTTCAGTAAAAGCCTTCGGTACTCCAAAACTCATAGCGAAGGTTCCACGCGGAGCATTCACGCCGGCACCAACTGTTGACTCAGCCATATTATCCATCACCGACATATCTAACAAAAAATTTATCGCAAATAACGTTGAAATATCAGACTTTTTTGACATCGTACATGCTGGTTTTGCACACAAGAGAAAGTTCCTGATCAGAAACCTGGAATCTGTCAGTATCACTAAGGATCCAAAAAAAAGTGTTCATGTCGACCAACAAAAACTCGCCACGATCTGGGTTGATCTAGGTTTTGACCCGAAAACTCGAGCAGAAGATCTGTCAGTAGATCAGTGGATATCGCTGGCTTCAAGATTCATGATACAATCTGTAGGTGAGATCGAATGCTAAATCTAGCAGACAATATTTTGTCACTATAATAACCCTGATTATTTGTGGTTTCTTACTGACGCAATGGCAAATATCTCATGCGGCGGCGTCATATACTTTTTACAGAAATCTGTCACGAGGAATGTCTGGCCTAGATGTCTCGCAATTGCAGAAATTACTAAATTCTGATCCATCCACGAAGATCGCAACCTTTGGAGTAGGCTCTCCGGGGAATGAAACGACATATTTTGGCAATAGAACTGCAGTCGCTGTCATCAAGTTCCAAGAAAAATACTACAAAGACGTGCTAGTTCCGGCCAGTTTGGCTAGAGGCACGGGGTTTGTTGGCCCATTGACGATAGCTAAATTAAATTCGATTCAAAAATCAACGACTCCGGGCGTCTCCGTGTCGACCAGTCCAAATCTCGTTCCACGGATTGTTCCGGCAATCACTTCGACGTCAACTAGTCCTACAAATCCAGCAACGAATCCACAAACGACTGTTCCGAGAAACAACCAACCAGCAACAACCTCCACCACAACCGCAACGAGACCATCAGTAAGACCATACGCCCCAATTTCATCACCAACCTCTCTCGGCACCATCTCAGCACGCAACGCTTTTATGGCCGTTTCGCCTAGAGATCTCCTAATATTTGGGGTTTCAAACTTGCAGATCAAGCCAGGGGACACACTATCGATCACGGGGTACGGATTCGATCCTGATAGCATCGTCCATATAGGGGCAACGACCGCTCCGACCGTCTCCATCTCGAGTTCCGACATTCGTCTGGTTGTACCAGAAATCTCATATGGGACTTATGACCTCTGGGTCACGAATAGCCGTGGTTCATCCAAAACCTCTTCTCCATTCAAGTTCACCATAGGCGCCACAACCGATTCCAGGCCGGAAATACTTTCCGTAACGCCAAATAGCGCCAGCCGCAACGCAGTCATCAAGGTAACCGCAACCAGGCTCGACACCTCCAACAACACGATCCATTCGACACTCGGCACCCTCAGAAACCTGAATTCTTCAGACGGCAAAACCTTAACTTTTAACGTTAATGATCTGCCAAACGCGTCGATGTTCTTCAGTAATACATCCGTAAATCAGTTCACCGTCTCATTTGGCGTGAAAAATTCCTCTGGCCTAAGTAGCAACTACGGCTACTTCTTTATTACCAAATAATAAACCGAACTATGCAAACTATTCAAAACAACATAAATAAACATCTGATCGGACTGGCGGCAGTTGTTTCAATGGTCACACTCACCGCTTTACCACTACACACGTTCGCATATGGAGCTTCATTCGATGGTGGAGATCTAAAGGGAATAGACGCAACATGTTCTTGTACTGGTGGACTGACTATCAAAGTCAAAAGCTACGTCGACAACCAGGACCATGTTTATATGTACCAAGCCGGAATCACCCAACTTTATGCAAACTACAACGTTTTTACCTCTAGTGGCTACTTCCTGACAACTCTGGTTCCTTTCGCCATCTGTTTAGATATTGCCGATGATTGTGCCGGAAGCAGTGGCGACACGCCCGAGGGAATATTTCTACTAACAGGCACTTCATACAACTTCGATGCAGACAATCTCATGGCCATGTTAAAGACTTTGCCTGGGGCCAGTGAGATGTCACACGTCATCACTCAAGTACAGAAAAATGATCTTCTCGTTATCCCCAAAAAGAATGAGAAATCTAGGGATTCCTTGCTATAATTAGCCCATGGCTTTTGCCCATCCTCGTTCACAAACCGTGTTCGTTTCAGTTATCTGCATCGCCGCAGTGGCAGTGGCATTATTCACGACTAGACAAGGGGCGGGTTCGACGACAAATGACACAACTCTCGGGGCGATATCCGCAGCCAACAACTCCGATGATAGCTCCGCCGACAACACAGCTTCATCGAGCATTGATTGGAAAAAATCTTTCATAACCGGTGACGTGACGACAGCTGGCGCGGCTGTTACAAAATCTCCACCATCTACAGATACGTCAAATGAAGACACTATGACGGCATATCTGGGGAAAGCGGCATTGACCAGTTACATGGCTTTACAAAATGCCGGGCTCGACGGCGATAAGACATCAGTAGATAATGCGACGAAAAAGATTATTTCTTCTGCTCTCAGCTATAAAACGCCGACGGTGTACACTCCGAGCGATATCAATGCGACACCGAAATCTGATGACGTAACTTTGACCGTATTCAAGTCAGCAGTCGCCGGTAGCCTGTCTCTATACAAGATCACGAAGAACGAGGCCCTCATCACTAGACAATACCTGGAGAACAGAGATCCCGAGGTACTGAAACAGATCGACCCGATCATAAGGAATTACACAACGATCATCGATAGCCTCCGGAAGATACGAACGCCGTCAGTTATTAGCAAAGATATGTTAGAACTCATAAATGGTTTCAGTGCGATGAAGTTCGTCGCCGAGTCATTGCGTGCCGCGAAAACTGACCCTCTAGCAGCCATGGTTGGAGCAAATAACTACTTGGACGGAATCAAGCAGATCATCGAGTCTCTCCAAAACATGAGAAAGTACATCGAATCTCGTGGTGGGACATTTACCTTCGATGGCACATTCGTCGATGTGATGCTCAGCAATAGCTAGCCCAGAATTTTAATAATATCATCAATAGTCACATGAACAAATCCATTTTAACAAAAATATTTCCTGCAGTGATCGGGATCGTGATGATCTCAAACCTATTCTCACCATCACTAGCGAACGCTCAGCTCGGGAGCGTCGCTGGGGGTGCGCTTGGAGGATGGGTGACATGTAAACTTGGAGGGATATTGGGTGGGTTGACCAGTAGTCTCGGTGGCATGTTAGGTGGCGTAACAGGTGGCTTAACAGGTGGTATAACTGGTGGTATAATAGGTGGCTCAAGTGCTGTTCCAGTTTCTGATAAGGATACCCACAAATATACCGAGGAGACTAGCAAAAATACCGAGTTCAAAAAGACACAAGCATGTACACTGGATGGTCTAGTCTGGTCTCTCGCTGGTGACATATTGCAGGGCATGACGACTGAGATAGTAAATTGGATAAATGGTGATGGCAAGAGACCTCCTTCATTCATATCCGATCCTGGTAGTTTCTTCGCGAATCAGGCAAATGATATCGCTAACGAATTCCTAGCCACCAGTGGTCCACTAAAAATGCTTTGCGGCAACTTCGGGCTCGATATTAAACTTTCATTGGCAATGAACCAAGCCGATACTGTATACAAAAAAAGATATACATGTACACTCCAATCTATCATAAACAATGCGTCGAACGCTCACGCTAGTGTCTCTGTCGGAACTAGTCCTAACGGAACAACTCTCGGGGGCTTGATGAATGGTAGTGTGCTCAACAACGCAAATGGTTTGAGTGTAAATGGCGTCAGCGCAAACACAGCTGGACAGGTTGTGAGCGACACATTTACCAAAGAAGGTGGCTGGCTCGGTTTCCTCGCATTGACGACTAGTCCCCAAAACAATCCCGTCGGTTCATACCTCATGGCACGCAGCGACCTACAGCAATCTATCGCCGCAAAAAGAGAACAGACGAACAATGATCTGAATCGTGGCAACGGTTTCCTCTCATATACAAAATGTGAGCCTGATGAGGCAGAAATGAATGGACAGAAGTGTTCCGTGGTTACACCTGGTTCAGTGATCGTTAGCGCATTAAACAAGCAACTCGGAGCAGGTGCTGATAGATTGAACGCGGCACATTCGATAAACGAGATCGTCGGTGCCCTCTTCCAAAAATTGATGACGACCGTACTCAAGGAAGGATTGAGTACGGTTAGTACGACGCGTAGCGGGCAGAGATCTTCGATCTTGAGTCAATTGTCCACCCAAACGACACAGGCGAACCAGGTCAATACCAAAGCCACAATGAAAGAGATGGCTAGTAGTACCAGTCAATACCTGAGACCAGCGATCGACTACAAATATTTCACCAATCAAACATTTACACTGCTCCAGACAGAACAACAACTCATCGCTAGTATGCAAAATGATTGCATAAACAACGGCAATGGAAGCCAGGAAGTAGTAGGTGCTATCCAAGTGTTCATGGATGAATCAGTGACTCCAGTGGTTGATGAGTCACAGAAAGTGGCCGAAGATGCCGATGCGCGACTGGAGGCGATAAACAGTCTACAGGCAGCAGTGCAAGCAAATGACGTGCAGAGTGCCGGCAGTATTTATAGCCAGATCGTGGGGAATAATTATCTAGTCACATTGACGGACCTATCGAACGCCAACAGCAACCTGACCAAGGCTCCACAGGTGGTCAATTCTTGGAACTCATCGGCTATGAGTTACCAACTCCAGTGCGGCCTATCTATCGCGAGCTCGACAGAAATGTAGATCGGCCATCGAGACTTCACCACGCCAACCATGACGCAAATGTAACAGGACACAGCGAACCGTAAACATTAGATGAAAAACCTCACCAGATACACAATTCTGACAATACTTACACTCATCGTGGTTTTTGGAGTTTCTGCACCAACAGCACACGCTAGTTTGGTAACCGAGCTTCTTGGAGCATTGGCAGGAGGAATACTTACTATAGCCACTGGTCTCCTTGCCATTTTCGCATGGGCAGTATTGACGGTCGCGGGATGGCTCCTTGGCGCCGCTGGAACATTACTGAATGTTGGGATGTATCTCACCACTCACTTAGGGGTATTTATCGACCAGTCTCCGGTCATCTATACTGTTTGGACTATTATTAGAGATATTTCTAGTACATTACTAATATTTTTTATTCTATTCGCAGCGATTCAAAAGATTCTTGGTCTAGAATCAGCTAGCTATGGTGAATTGGTTAAAAACATCATCATCGTTGGTATTCTCATCAACTTTAGTTTCTTTTTTTCTAGAGTACTAATTGACCTATCAAATATCGTCTCCTTGGAATTCTACAACGCCATAGCCCCAACGAACACCGCCCAAGACGACGCAACGAGAAAAGCTAATATAACGAATATCTCTGCATTGATTTCTGGTGGTACAAATGGCAAAGGTGGACTTCTCACAAGTGGTGGCATATCAGACATTCTGATGGGGGCATTGCAGGTCAATTCGTTCTGGAGCGGCAAAGGGCTAAAGTTCACTGACCTCCTAGGAAAAAACGAGGTCTCCGCAAACATCAACATACTCATCTTGCAAGTTGCAGGAATAATTGTCGTTTCCTTGACTATTATAAATTTCCTCATTATCGCCTTGGTCTGTGTCGCGCGTATCGCCATACTACTATTCCTACTTGGTTTTTCTCCCATATGGATTGCTGCAAAAGGAATGCCTAAACTCAATGATCTATCGAAGGAATGGGTGGACCAATTCAAGATTCAACTCATATTCTTGCCTGTATATTTGGCATTTCTATACGTTGCATTACGCATTGTTACAGCAAGCAAACTAAACACACTGATCACCGCCTCAGCAAATGCGGACAATCCTTGGTTGAATATCATCAACCTTACCGTTGGATTTGGAATCATTATCGTTCTATTGAATGTCCCAATGATTGCCGCTGCAAAAGTAGCAGGCGGCTCAAACGGTCTCATTGATAAGGCATATAAAGGATTGCGGTCAAAAGCGGTAGGGTTGGCGAGGGGGGCAGTCACAAATGGAACAAAAGGGATATGGAACAATACTGGTGGCAGAGTCGCGAGTAGGGTTGCCCAAAATGCTTCCTTTCAAAAATTTGCCGGTGATTATAAAGTTGGTGAGCTTATGCTTAAAGGAACTAGAGGTGTGGCTGGGAACTACAATAAAAATCTTGACGCAAAGATCAAGTCTCGTGAAGACTTTGCAAAAACACTTGATACAAAAGGTGCAGCTGCATATGCAGATAGGCTTTCTGGAAGTATCGGTTCTCACGCTGGTACAGGCCTGATGCATACTATAGGAAGAACTGACCGAGTAGCTGCCGCCAGAATCCTAAATACACGACTATCTGAAGTTAGAACTGATCAAGATAAATTGACGAGCGAGCTAAGAAAACACCTGGCCGCCTCACGAGGAGGTAGAGCACTGACTACGTACGAAATAGATAGGCTTGATAGGCTTCAGGGGACGCATGTCGGTCACAATAACACAACATATGCATTAGGAACTATGAGAAATGGTCGAAATGTCGCAGATTTGGATGTAAACGAGATCTGGGATGCTCAAGATGATTTTGATAAGATCAATACTCAGGTCAATCAATTCAGTACAACACTTGGTGCATCTACAAAAGCAACAGCAAAAAGAAATTACTAACTATCATAAACCAAATGGACTTAAATAAAGTCGAAGAGCAATTAAAGAAAGTTCCAGAAAACATTAAAAAATTGTTTTTTTCGATCGACACCGCTAGAAAGATTGAGGAAATAGGACAAAAGAATGATCTTCATATCGATCAGATCGACACACTTATCGAAGAAACTGGGTATAGCATTATTGGCTTGAAACCACCTACTCAGTTCGTAGACATTATCAGCAGAGCACTAAAGATTGATGGGGTTGTCGCGAAGAAGATTGCCAATGAAATAAATATGAACATTCTCTCTGATATAAAAACGGAAATTAGAAGAAACGAAACTTACGACACAGAAACACCTTCTAGATATATCGAGGATACAAATAAAGTACGCATCGAATCCGCTGGTGGCTTCACTATTGAAAAAGACCCTGGGCAGGACGATAACCTCAACTCTCCAGGCGCCGGTGATGGATCTGGCACCGACTCCGAGGTGACACCGGGAGACAGAGCGAAAATACTAAATGACATCGAGTTTCCAACTGGAGTCAAAGAAAGATTAGAAAATATGAGCCAGAGTAGCGGAAGACCGCAGAAAGAATATCCTCATACGGAACCCCTGGTCGACCAACTATTGTCAGGATCAACCGCCAATATTGAGAAAAAAGTGATTGTAAACATTCCCGGCATCATTTCGCCTTCAAATGTTCCAAGTGCGAAACCTGTCGAAACGTCAGTAAAACCGACAGATATGCCACAAAAACCAACCGACACATCTTCGAAACCGAAAGGCCCTGATATGTATAGGGAACCAATAAAGTAAATGTGTTACAATATACTCAATGCGATTTCAAGTTCCCCAATTCATAGAGGTTGAGGACAAGATCTTCGGACCACTCACCTTGAAACAGTTCATCTACTTGGCTGGTGGCGGCGGACTTTCATTCTTGATATACAGCATATTTGGTAGCCTCCTGCTTTCAGCGGTACCAGTGATCGCTATTATGGCCGTCTCCGCGGCATTGGCTTTCTACAAGCTAAATAACAAACCACTCATCAGTGTCGTCGAGTATGCTTTCAAATATTATCTAGGAAACAAGCTCTACGTCTGGAAGAAAGAGCAAAAACCGATGCCAAAAACTCAAATTGAGGCAACAAAAGACGCAAAGAATTTCGCATCGATCATGGTGCCAAAGATCTCTGACAGCAAATTGAAGGATCTGACATGGAGTTTGGATATCAAAGAGAGTATGTATTCAAATAAGAACCAAAAATAATATGGCAAGAGGATCAAAAACAACCCAAGATTTTGTTCCCATCAAAGAGATCCGAGATGGTGTGATCGTGCTGAAAAGCGGTGGTATGAGGTCTATCATCCTCGCCTCATCGCTCAACTTTGCATTGAAGTCTCAAGACGAGCAAGGATCGATCTTGATGCAATTCCAAAACTTTGTGAACTCCCTAGATTTTTCCATCCAGATCATGATCCAGTCAAAGAAGCTAGATATCAGGCCATATCTGGCGCTGTTGGAAGGGAGGTATAAAGAACAGGCGACAGAACTGATGAAGATCCAAGTTAGGGAATACATCGAGTTCATCAGAACTTTCGTGGAGAGCACCAATATCATGTCCAAGAGCTTCTTCGTCGTTATTCCATATGATCCGCCGATACTAGTAGGCGGCAAGAACCTGCTATCTGGCATGATGCCAAAAAAGAAAGGTGCTGTTCAAGATTTTGATGCGCAATTCCAAGAATACAGGAGCCAACTAGAACAGAGGGTCGCTGTGGTCGAACAAGGATTGGTTCGTTGCGGCATCCGCTCAGCAGAACTCGGAACCGAAGAAGTGGTAGAATTGTATTACAAACTGTTCAATCCAGGTGATACAGAGAAACCGATTCAAATCACATGAGAACACAGTAATCACTACTATGTCAATATTTTCCAAATTATTTAACAAAGATAGCGAGAAGAATCCCATCATCTCTATCTTGCCAGAAGAGATCTATCAGGCGGGTGTTTTGGAATTGAAAGACGTGATCGCGCCATCAGCCCTCAAGGTGAGCCCGAAAGAATTGAATCTTGGAGAAAAAGTCGGGAGAACATTCTTCGTCATCTCATATCCACGTTTCCTGGAGGAAAGCTGGTTTGCACCGATCATCAATCTAGACAAGGTCTTCAATGTCTCCATATTCATACATCCGATAGACACAGCCAAAATCCTTCGCCATTTCCAAAAGAAAGTAGCTGAGGTGCAGAGCCAGATATCTAGGAGGGAAGACAAGGGCTTGGTCCGAGATCCGTCACTAGACACCGCCTACCAGGACCTGGAGTCATTGCGAGATCAGCTCATGCAAGCACAGGAGCACCTATTCGATGTTGGTGTCTACATCACCCTGTTCGCGGACAACGACGGTGAACTAGACAAACTAGAGTCTGAGATCAAATCTCTGCTCGAATCAAAGCTCGTGTATCTAAAACCCGCACTATTCCAACAAGAGCAAGGTTTCAAATCAGTTATCCCGATATGTGACGACGAACTAGCCGTCAATTCAAAATTGAATAGTTCGCCGCTTTCATCACTATTCCCATTCGTCTCATTTGATCTCACATCAGACAAAGGTATCCTCTATGGGATCAATAGGCACAATTCGTCTCTCGTGCTTTTCGACCGATACTTGCTGGAAAACTACAACTCCGTCACTTTCGCCGTCGCTGGAGCAGGAAAATCATACTGCACAAAGCTCGAGATACTCCGAACCCTCATGTTCGATACTGACGTCATCGTGATCGACCCAGAAAAAGAATACGAGTACATGGCTGAAGCCACTGGTGGAAAGTATTTCAATATCTCACTCAACTCTGAACACCACATCAACCCATTTGACCTGCCTATCGCTAGGGAAGATGAGTCTGGTTCAGATGTTTTACGCTCAAATATCATCAATCTCGTAGGACTGTTCCGCATCATGCTAGGAGGTCTCACCCAAGAGGAGGATGCTATCATTGATCGCGCCATAACAGAGACATATGCCCTGAAAGACATCACCGCTGAGTCAGACTTCAAGAGTGTAGAACCTCCACTACTATCAGACTTCGAAATGGTGCTCGCTGGTATGGAAGGCGCGGACTCGTTGGTGCAGAGACTGTCGAAATATACGAAGGGAACGTGGGCAGGATTCATCAATAGACCTTCAAACGTGGACATCAACAAGAAATTCGCCGTGTTCTCGCTCCGCGATATGGAAGATGAGCTGAAGCCGGTCGCCATGTACATCGTCACGCACTATATATGGAATGCTATCCGCAAGAATTTGAAGAAGCGCCTGCTAGTCATCGATGAGGCTTGGTGGATGATGAAATCCGAAGATACAGCTTCATTCTTGTTCAGTTTGGCAAAGAGGGGCCGTAAATACTTCCTCGGACTTGCCACGATCACCCAGGACGTGGACGACTTCTTGAAATCTCCCTATGGATTGCCGATCCTCACAAACTCATCTATCCAGATCTTGTTGAAGCAATCGCCCACGATCATCGATCACATCCAACAAACATTTAACCTAACAGACGAAGAGAAATATCTGCTATTGGAGTCAGATGTCGGGGAAGGGATGTTCTTCGTCGGATTGAAACATGTAGCGATGAAGATCGTGGCTTCGTATACAGAGGACCAGATCATCACCACCAATCCTGCACAAGTTCTTCAGATACAAAAGGCCAAACAAGAGTTAGAAGCAGCGGGAGGGTAAAGGGAATTCTCGATGATCAATATTCAATGTTCAACCCCTGATTGGGTGTTATAATTGCTTCATGGAACCAAAAGTAGTCAACAAAGGTGAGAAATGGCTGGTATTTGGTTTTTTTGGTGCAACTGATGCTTTACAGGTAATATTGAGCCTTTTTGTAGTTGGAGAAGTGGTCAACCATTTTATTGATATTGCAGCTGGTATAGTATTGTTTGCTTATGGATTATTTAGACGACTCTGGACTGGCAAGAAGCTTGCGGTACTATTAGCAACATTCGTGGGCGAGCAGATACCATTCGTCAACGCTCTACCTTTTTGGACATTGGACGTAGCCAACTTGTTTTCAGGGACGATCACCTCGGAACAAAAGGAGTCTATGGAACAGGAAAGGACGGTGAAAAATACCATAAATCAACCGCTCTATGTTGATGGTTCCAGGGCACCAAGAAATCCCAATGATCCTCCGTCGTCAAACCCAACTCCATCAAATCAGAGCGGTATTCGCGCCCCAGGAGGCGGATTACAACCGGCAAAAACACCGATGGTGGATATCAAGCCACCTGTGTTAAAATAATACGTAATGATGCGTTGTTCTAAAAATCGATTTGTCGGCACCCTCACTATCATCGCTATTTGCTCATTGACTTTTACGTCCTCCGCAAACGCACAAGTTATACCTGGAATAGGTGACGGACTCTCAATATCAGTATCGAGCAGCAATCCAACACCCGGACAAACCATCACCATAGATGTCAGCAGTTATAGTGTGGATATAAGTGGTGCAGATATTTCATGGTCAATAGGAGGAAAAGTTGTGAAAAAAGGTGTTGGGGTAAACTCGTTGGACGTAAAAGCTCCCGCGCTTGGCGACAAAATGCAAATAGATGTCACAGCGACCACACCCGACGGGGCGATCGTGGAGGGAGGAACTGTGATCGGTTCAGGATCTGTGGACATGGTCGTGGAGTCAGACGGGTACGTACCACCACTATTCCTAGGAAAAACACCGATAGCATACCAAAACTCCATAAAAGTTATCGCTATTCCCCACCTAGCGGACTCTTCAGGTAAAGAACTTAACCCCACAACCCTCATCTATCAATGGAGGAAGAATGATCAGTTGCTCTCTGGTGGTTCTGGGTATGGTAAACAATCGATAGTTATCTCAGGAGGAATGATACCAAATACTGATATTGTCTCCGTCACTGTGACAAACCGTGAGGGTGGATCGCAGGCTGTCGGCAAGACCACTTTGGAACCAGAAAGACAGAGTCTGCAGTTTTACGTCAACGACCCATCTTATGGCCCCCTTTTCAATATCGCCCTCGGTGACACATTGAACATAGGCTCAAAAAATGAAACTGGCGTGTTGGCTGTACCGTTCGGCTTCAGCCCCGGCAGTACACTGTCCTGGCTCATAAATAGTGTCGCTCATCCTGAACTCAATGGTCGTTCATCCGTCATCCTTCGTTCTCCTGGTAATGGTGGTGGTTCGTCCATCATCCATCTGGATGTTAGTAACGCAAAATACATACTGCAAGGTATCAGTGGTGAATTTACTGCCTCATTCAATGCAAATCCAAATAACAACACAACTGATTCTGTTTCAATATAATTATCACCATGAAAACTCGCATGAAAAAACTATCGATTCTATTTGGACTAATGGCAATATTTGTAATGACTTTCTCTCTAGTGGGTTCCATACATGTGGTGTCAGCAGCCGGTGGGACATATACACTGCTTGAGCCATTACCCGCCATTTCCAAGGATAACGCAACGGCGACGATGCCCCCAAAGATCGACTTGGACACATATATACAAGATACGTTGAATCTGATTATAGCTCTATCCGCTATTGCAGCCGTCTTTATGATCGTATATGGTGGACTAATATATATGACGGCGGAATCATTTGGAAAGAAAAATGATGGGCTAGAAAAACTACAGAATGCCGTAATAGGACTACTTATGGTGCTGTCTACATATTTGATATTGCGCACGGTTAATCCAAAACTGGTAGATATCGCTGTGATACCGAAACTCGAAGGTTTGGCAACGACTAGCCTCCAATCATTAGCGGAACAGCTCCAAGAACAAACAGCGGACATATCTATGGTGGCGGCCGCAGATGCGCAACGGGTTGCCGCATCCACCCAAACTTTAACAGAAAGAATCAACTTAACAAAACAACAAATAGCATCTTCCACCAACCCAACAGAACGGGCCACACTCGAAACCCAGCTACGAAACGACCGCATTACACACACGGAACAAGAAAGCGTCTTGCAACAAAACCAATATTTATCTCAATATGTTAACAGTTCTGCAACTATACAATCAATAAATGAAGGACAAACCGCTTCCGCTCTAGCTTACAATACTGCCATAAGTCACTTGAGAGAAGTCGATAGTAGTCATTCGACATCAGCTCTTGAGAACCAGTATAATTACACCTGGCAAATGATGCAGGTTGCGAAAATTAACTTGATTATTGGAGCCGCTCGGGCACACTCATCTGGAAGCTGGTCTGCCTCTTCTCCCCCAGAGTACACTTTTACAAACCCAAGCACGGAGCGAATTGAATCAACAAGCGACAGAAACTATGCATATAACCAAATAAACGCTTCGATAGACAGTATAAACCTTGCAGCAGAACATATTAGTGATCCTACACTTAGTCAAGAACTATTGCGAAGGACGGCAACACTACGATCAGGGCTCGGATCATCGGCCTTAAAACAATAACACATGCCTCCACAGAAACCTTCATACACCCCATACATCATCTTTGGCCTCATCCTACTCATCGTGGTTGGTGTTGGTATATACCTCATCGCCAGTCGCAACTCCAGCACAGCGACCGCCACCAATACCGACGTAACAGACAACACCTTCACACCTTTTGGTAGAGTACCCCAACCAGTAACCAATAATGGAACAGCCTATAACCAAGCGTCGGCAACTTCAACGCGAAATTCTCCTATGGTGGTACCAACACTACGACTTCTCAGTAATACACCAGTAGGTGGATATGGTGCTAGTACAACAGCTTCTACGACAATAGTTAGATGGGTAGATCGGGGGAGAGGAAATATATTCGAGGCGCATGGAGATAATTCAGCCGTAGTGACGATATCAAACACGGTCGTACCAAAGATCGTGAGTAGTGTCTGGAACAAGGATCTGACAGCATTTGTCAGCACAACATTCACTGATAACGCTCCCGGCTTCGCAACTTTATTCGCCGAGATCCGCGCTCGGGTGTTACCAAAGGTTGCTACGAGTACCACCAGCAACAAAACAGCTTCGACCACAAGCAAAGGATTGAACTCTTCAGATATCACTGGTTCGTCGGTCATCGTTGACTCCATCCAACAGACGCCAGCAGAGTTGAAAGGAAAAAATCTGCCAACTAACATCATCACTTATGCAACTTCGCCAAAGAAAGACAAGATCTTCTTCATAGTGAACAGCAACGGCTATGGGGTAGGGTATACCGCAACCTTCGATGGAAGGTCTATGACGCAGATATTCAACACCCCTATTACACAGATAAATGCCGAGTGGCCGGAAGAGAACACGATCACTCTTACCACCAAAGGTTCGGCCTCGTATGGAGGGTTTTTGTATTTTATCAGCCCAAAAACTGGATCGTGGAAGAAGATCATTGGGCCGATACTTGGGCTGAGTACGAAAGTGAGCCGTGACGCTAAATACGTGTTAGCGTCGTCAGCAGAAAAAGATTCCTTAACGACAGCGATTTATGCCGTCTCCTCACAAAAATACACCAGTGCCGTTATAAAAACTCTCGCTGATAAGTGTGTTTGGGGTAATTTTAACTTGAACATGATCTATTGCGCAGCCCCAGCACAACCAGTCAGTGGATTATATCCTGATGATTGGTATCGTGGGATCCTCTCCGGAGCAGACAAGATCTGGCAAATCAACGCCACTTCCGGTGAGATCCACCTCGTCACCTCTATCGTCGACCAATCAGACCGTGTGATAGACGCTTTCAACCTGGGGTTAGATCCAAAAGACGAATTCCTGTTCTTTATGAACAAAAATGACCTCTCGTTATGGTCTTTCGATCTAGTTACTAGTAAAGTCCAGTGATCTTATTTAATGTGTCTCTTCCTGATGTATATCTCCTGAAGAAGTGTGAAAAGTGAACTTATAGACCAATATATCGCGATAACCGCCGCCGCTTGGGGATATTTCGCCGGTATAAGCCAATAGACGGAGGCAAACGCGATGATCGGCAAGAACCACTTCATCTGAGTGGTCATAGCATTTGCCATCTGTGAACTATCTATGGCGCCAAGTCTATTCGTTGTATTCAGGTTTTGATTTTTCACCTGCTTTGAGGCAATAGAAAAATGCATCTGTAGGAACTGAATGATCGCCGTCACAATAGCCAGAATCAAGCTTTTACTAGTCAGATCTAGACCAAGTAGCGTTGGTTTGATCACGGGCACATGGACAAAACTATATAGATACGTTGGGTCTATAGTAGGGATGATCTTGTAAAATACAGAGATCAGCGCTAGGAGGATAGGGAGTTGGATAATTAACAGCAAGACGCCAGAAAAGGGCCTGACTTTCTTCTCTTTGTACAACTCCATGATCTTTAGAGCCTGAGTCTGTTTGTCGGTAGCGTATTGTGCGCGGATCTTGTTCGCCTCCGGCTCTACCTCCTTCATGCGAACCTGCGTCAAAACTGAGCTTTTAGAGAGTGGGAATAGGATCAATCGGATGATGATGGTAAATATGATCACCGCGACACCAACATCTATTCCAGGAACGATATCCATGATGCCGATGAGTCCGTTGTAGAGAGGTAAAAAAACGTAGTTATGAAACATAATGTATCAATACTACATCAATAGGCCGGCTTTTACAAAGATACTGCACATCTCCTTATTTAATTGCTCGAACGATGCCGTCACAGCTGCGCTTTTCGCAAATACTATGATGTGTTGTCCGGCAACAATATTTCCATAGATCAGTCTTATCGACTCATACATCTTGCGACGTAGATAGTTTCTATCTGTCGCTTTTTTGGCGACTTTATTGGGAACAGTGGCGGACACTCTCGTGCTTGATCCAACCTTCTTAACCCTCAATAGAAAAAGGGTAGAGTGGTATGCTCTCCCTTTTTCCATGACAAAATCGAATTGTTGCACCGAAAGCCTTTGTGAACGAGGTAACATACTGTATGTAAGGTCACCAGAATGACCAATTAATCAAGAAGTCAACTAAACAGCAACACGTTTACGACCTTTACCTCGACGACGGGCGAGAACTTTGCGTCCTGACGTCGTCTTCATACGAACTCGAAAACCGTGAGATTTTGCTCTCTTTCTCTTCTTTGGGTTGTATGTGAATGACATGGAGAGTACTTTACATTATTTCTGATAATAATTCAAGGTCTCGCATTCACGGGTCTTGAATAACCCCCACCCATCCCTCCTCCGCTCCCTGCGTAATTCACATCCTATGAATCGTATGATCTTTTGACATGTGTTCCCATACAACCTATGTCAAAAGCTTTAACGATTCATGGATGTTCAAACAGTACTCGGTCGCGTCATAGGGACGGGTGGGGGTTATTATTACTGAATTTTAAGAAGTTTTTATATATAAACACTTGTCCACAACTTATCAACATATTTTATCTCTCTCCACAAGTAGGCAGAATTATAAACAGGTATATACTTAAAGAAAAATTTTCCAATGCAAGACTATACAAAAATGTGGCAAACGGCTCTAGTAGAAATAGAGACTCTCGTCTCTCAGGCTAATTTTTCGACTTGGTTCAAGGAGACAAAGATCCTAAAAGAAACCGAGGGAGTGATATACCTAGGTGTTCCGAACTCATTTACCCAGGAATGGATGGTTAAAAAGTTCCACAACAACATCTTGCGCATCTTGAGACAGATGAATGAAGGGGTTAGGGCGCTCGAATACGTCATCACCAAGGAAAACGAGAAATCTAAAGCCAATGACGCAAAGAAGAAGGTAGTAGCGGCACCAACAATGCCGATGCCTCTACAGGATTTCTATATAAACAAAGACGACAACTTGAATCCACGCTACACATTCGACAATTTCGTTGTTGGACCATTCAACGAGCTCGCCCACGCAGCCTCTCAGGCCGTCATAAAAGCCCCAGGACAAGTTTATAACCCATTGTTTGTATATGGAAGTACTGGTCGAGGCAAGACCCACCTGATCCAAGCGGTAGGGAACCAAATCAAAAGGCTTCACCCGAATAAAAAAGTTTTTTATCTCACCTCAGAGCGGTTTGGATCTGAATTTTTCGTGGCGATCCAAGAAAACAAGGTCCAACCATTCAAAGACAAGTACAGAAAGTATGATGTGATGATCATGGATGACGTTCAATTCTTCTCACATAAAGAAAAATTCCAAGAAGAGTTGTTCCATTTCTTCAATACGTTCCACGATACAGGAAGGCAGCTGGTATTTTCCTCTGACCGCCATCCAAATGTCATTCCTGGGCTCGAATCTCGTCTCCGAGGTAGATTCAGTGTCGGAATGATCGTAGATATCCCTGAGCCAGATCGTGAGTCTAGGATGGCTATCGTGCGCACCAAGTGCGGCGTGCATAACATCACCCTTTCCAGTGACATCGTGGAGTACCTTTCCGGATCAATAGACGACAATATTCGTGAGATAGAGGGCATCGTCAATGTTATCGCCTGCCAAACACAACTTCGAAACAGGGAATTGAATATAAATGAGATAAAAGATATATTGAAAAATAGCGTTAAGCCAAAAAAGACCGTTTCGATAAAAGATATAGTCAAAATGGTCTCTGATTTCTATAATATTGATGAGGATAGTATATACAACAAAACACGCAGAAAGGAGGTTGTTAAACCACGCCAAGTGGTTATGTATATGCTCCGTGAGGATTTCAACATATCTTTCCCGTCGATAGGAGAGAAACTGGGTGGAAGGGATCATACAACCGTCATCCACTCGTATGAAAAGATCAAAAATGACATCAAAACTAGCCCGATATTACTGCAAGAGATAAACCAATTACGTTCGATGTTATAAAGAGGATAAATATGTGGATAAGAAGTTGATTATAAGTAAACAAGATAACCTGGTATAAGTTAGTATCAAATTCTCAACAAGATAACTAGATACAAGATCTAATTATAAGACATAACCTAACCATAAAAATCATTATCAACATATCCACACCCTTAATAACATGAAATTCGAAATTAACTTTAAAAAACTAAAAGACGCGATTAACCTTGTAGAGAGGATAACTGGAAAACATATGACACTACCAGTGCTCACATGTGTACTTATAGAAGTTGATAATAATATTGCGATTTTTAAAGCAACTAATCTCGATATTGGGGTGGAAATATCTGTTCCAATCAAAACAACAACTAAAGGCACTATCGCTGTACCTGGAAACATATTATCATCATTCATTTCTCAGATCCAAGAAGATAATCAAGTAGCAAAAGTCGAAGTTATTTCAGGAAATTTATATATCCAAGCGAACAAGTCAAAAGTTGTCATCAAAACCTTACCAATAGAGGATTTTCCTTCGATACCTCGTGTTGGAGATAAGGATAATGTAATAGAAGAAGTCAGTTTTAGAAGCGACTTATTCATAAAAGGTCTAAAAGCTGTCTGGTACAGCGCATCTGTGTCTAGTGTAAAACCAGAACTTTCAAGTGTTTACATATACAAAGATGGAGATTGTATCGTTTTTGCGGCAACAGACTCATTCCGATTGGCAGAAAAGAGGATCAAAGTTCCACTCTCGGTAAAGATCAATGAAATATTACTACCATTCAAAAATATCGCTGATGTTACGAGGGTTTTGGAAAGTATGGGTGAAACACTGAGAGTAAAAATGGGGAAGAACCTCATCTCATTTGAAGCGGATGATATATATATTGTATCAAGGGTTATTGACGGCACTTTCCCGGATTATAAGCAGATAATCCCAAAAGACTATATAACCGAGGTGATCACACTAAAACAAGACTTATTGAACGCATTAAAGATATCAAATATTTTTTCAGATAAATTCAATCAAGTTCATATGACGATCGATCCAAAAGCTAAGGTTTTTGATGTGCAAACAAAAAATTCAGATATTGGGGAAAACAAAACGAATATAGATGCCACACTGACAGGGGATAAAATGGAGATAAATTTTAATTACAAATACATCATTGACTGTTTCCAATCTATCGATGCTGACAGCGTCTCTCTCCAATTGAGTGGCATCAATAAACCAATGGTTATAAGGCCTATATCCGGAGACCAAACATTTTTATACTTAGTAATGCCAATGAATCGCTAGTATGTTCGGAATAGGCCATTTATTCAAGAAGATGCAAAACCGCCAGACGCGGGAGTATTTCGTGCGTGATATAGTCCGCCAAACCATCAAGGATAACATTGGTTCGAGTATGTTGACTGACAATATCCAGATCAAAGACGCGACTATCTCCATGATCAACATCAGTCCGGCACTGAAATCTGAGATATACATAAAAAAGCAACGAATACTGAGAATTATCAATGAAAAACAAGATATTATCTTTGTGAGGGATATTAAATAAAAAATATTAAACTCTAAGAATCTGCCACAAAAACAACTTTCCGTACGTGCTCCGAGGACAGGTAGCCAGCGATTAGCGCCCGCAGGAGACGGTAGGAAAGTTGTTTTTGTGGCAGATTAATTAACTTTAAAATTCAGCACCGCTTCTCCTTTATTGAATAAACTATCAAAAACATCCACAACGATAGTATTGTTAGTATCATTCAATTTCCCAACATCAGCTGGAATGAAGGAGAAGTTCAACGGATTAGTCGTGGCTGTTAATACATATTTGCCATTCAGATAGACTTCTGTTTTTTGTGGAATAAAACCGCTCGAGATACCCAAATTTATTCGGAGTAAGTTTTGAGGGTTGATGGTTGATGTGGCTGTTGGGCTCATAAATATGATCTTTGGCACTTTATCGGCTGTATGCACATCATCGGTATCTGTTGGTATGGAGAAGCTACCCGTCATTTCTTTCAATGCTGGATGTGTTTTTTGATATTCTACGAACCATTTCCTCACGCCATACTCCCAATAAGGATACTGTGAGTCTTTGGTTGGATCTATTGGAGTCGGACCACGGGGATCATCCTTGTTGACCCATTGCAGTATCGTGTGAACATTCGTGAAGGTGACCTCTTGGCGAGTTTCTTTTGGAGTGAATTGCGTGGCCAATTTCCCAGACACTTTGTCTATCGTGTAGGACTGGTCACCTTGCCATATACCACGTAAAACAGGTTTACCGTCAACTAGTGGAGGTGGTGGTGGCACAAATCCCTCAACAGGGAGATTTTTCACCGCCTGAGACATAAATGCTCCCCATACAGGGGCGATGATGAGTCCAGCCACATTGTGTTGCATTGGGGTATTGTTGTTTTTTCCTGCCCAGGCGCCGACGACGAGGTTTGGTGTATAGCCGACAGCCCACACATCTCTATAGTCATTGGTCGTACCAGTTTTTATCGCTACAGGTCTACCAACACTGTCTCCTATAGGTTTCAAGCTGGCCATACGAACATTGGTATCTGACAAAATATCTGATATCTGTCTAGCGATCTCTGGTTCTAGCGCTTGAGTAGTGGTCGTTGTGCCGTTCTGCTCCAATATGAGGCCTTTGTTGTTTGTGACTTGTAGTATCGATCGGTACGGATTCCTCATACCATCATTGGCGAAAACACCATATGCGCTGGTTAGATCGAGCAGAGAAACTTCTCCACCACCTAACACTAGGGTTAGACCGTAGCGATTTGGATCTGTTAATGATGTTATACCCATATCCTCAGCAGTCTTGATAGATTCTGGGATACCGGCCAAGTATAGGGCTTTTACAGCAGGAATGTTTCTCGATTGGGCCAAGGCTTGGCGGATAGTGAGTGGACCCTCAAATATATTGTCGTATTCTTGTGGTGAATAGCAGGCCTTACTAGTGTTTGGTGTCGCTGAAGTGTCCTTCAGTTTTCCTTCGACTGTGCAATAGTTGGAGAACTCTGTTTGGGCGTCGAACAATATCGTCTCTGGAGTATATCCCTTCTTGAACAAAGTTGAATAGACGAACGGTTTGAATGTTGAGCCTGGTTGTCTCTCCGCGAGAGCGATGTTGTAGTTGCCGTCGATAGACTGGTTGAAGTAGTCACGCGAACCTACCATCATCAGAATATCTCCAGTTTTTGGGTCGATAGCGACCATCGCTGTGTTACTGGCATTGAAACTCGATGATAGGGATGGACCGAACTTCTTTACCACACTTTCTGCTTCTTGTTGCATGTCATAGTTCAATGTTGTGATGATTTTCAATCCGCCATTGTCTACTTCATCTTCACCATATTTTTGTGTCAGATAGTCTTTGATGAACATCACAAAGTGTGGGGCTCTGATACTAGAGTCATTCTTTGATAGGAATTGTACTTTTTCTGCTCTTGCGGCATTGTATTCTGGAACAGTGATCAAACCTAGATCGCGCATTCTTTGTAAAACCAAGATGTGTCTAGAATCTAGGGCGTCTCTGTGTGTGCCATACGGGGAATAATATGTTGGTGCCTGTGGTATTGCGGCCAAATATGCAGCCTGGGCCAATGTTAGGTCTATGGCGGGACGACCGAAGAACGCTCTACTAGCCTCTTCTATTCCATATAACGTTCCACCATACGGTGATTCGTTTAAGTACGTCTCCAGTATCTGGTCCTTGGTCATGACTTTGGTGAGTTTGATAGCCAAAACCCACTCCTTGATCTTTCTTGTTATGGTCTTGTCAGTCGTCAATAGAGAATTCTTCACTACTTGTTGGGTGATCGTTGAAGCCCCTTGGCCATAACCACCAGAAGCGAGATCGGCCAATACTGCCCGCACGATGGATAAAGGCTCGATGCCGATATTCTTGTAAAAATTAGAATCTTCGATAGCTATCGTCGCTTTTTGTGCTAACAAAGATATGGAGGAAAGAGGAACGTATGAAAGTTTGGCGTTCTTGCCAGTGTCGTATAGAAGGACTGTTCCCGTGCGGTCATATATCTTGGTTGATTCCGCGATCTTCCTGGCCTGGAATGAATTTAGATCCGGCATCTGTAGTGTCGCAACCCAAATAGCGCCTGAGCCTATAAGGACGAGAACGAGTGATATGAGGATCATAGATATCCTCTTTACATGATGGAGTTTTCTCTTTCTAGTCATCAGTGGAATAAGTATAGCAGAGAATGGATGTCAGAGGTTGGATATACCATTTAGACCTCCCACTTGTCTCCAAATGGATTTACTTCATCATCATCCAGACCTTCTTCACCGGCTTCGTCGGCATCTTCTTCTCCTGGCGATAGGTCGACTTCCGGTTTCTCTTCGATTGTTCCTGAAATATCATCGTGTATATCTACCACATCGATTACTTTCTGTATTTTTGCTACGGGCGGTTCATTTATCAGTTCATCTAGGTCCGGAGTGGTGGTGGATTTCTTCGCGGCTTTTACTTTGTTTTTAGATTGGATATTTTTTGTGTGAGGCATACTCGTTATTGGCCATTGATCTATCAGTCAATGGTTTTGTGAGTAATTTGTAGCAAAACCACATTGATTTTGCAAGAAAGTGGGGTTGTGGATAACAGGATACAGTAACCAGTAAACGGTAATCAGTAAACAGATGATTTACACATGGCGCTATGGGTGATGGCGACAGCGATCGCGTCATACTCATCATCGATGGCGACCTTTTTTGGCATACCAACGAGCATCTTTATCATTTTCTGTATTCTGGTTTTGTCACTTGTGCCATCACCAGTCACAGACATCTTGATTTGCATTGGACTATATTCGGATACCAGGACTCCAGCCTTCAAGGCTTCGTAGATGATGATTCCTCGTGCCTCCGACACGCGCATAGCAGTCTTTTGGTTCTTCGTGATGAATAATGTCTCGATCGCCAATGCCGCCGGTCCGTATTTTTTGATGATGTTTGCTACCTCTCTTCCAACAGAAAACAAACGATCGTATATTGTGTCCTTTGGTGACGTTTGAAAACAGGAGGAATATATGACTACCTCTCGTCCTTTGGTCATTTTTTCTATAACCGCGATACCGACACGGTCATAGCCTGGGTCGATCCCGAGGATTATGTTATTCGGCATTTGTGAATACCTCCTGCACTTCTTCATTTTCTTCAAGCTCTACTACGAGTTTTGTCAGAAGTTCGATGTCTGCGTCTTCGAGGGGCAACGTCGTTGTTGCTGCCCACGTACCACCTGTTTTTGTGAATGCCCATGAAGCACTGCCAGGGGAGGCTAGCTCAAAACCGTTCAAACTCAAGATATGCTTGATCTCTTGCGCTGCCTTGTTCTTGTTATCTGTTAGCGATTCTATGAGGATAGCTATTCCTCCCGGACCGTAAGTCTCATAGATGATCGTGTCCATGGAGGCACTATTATCTGTTGCTCCTTTTTTGATCGCGCGGTCCACAGTATCGTTAGGCATGTTCTCTCTGCGCGCTTTTTCTATAGCGGCAATGAGTCCTGGTGATTTTAAGTTTCCGCCAGCTTTCTTTGATTCTACCGTTAAGAGACGCACGATCTTACCAAAGCTCTTGCTCTTTTGCGCGTCATTCTTTGCTTTCAGGTGTTTGATTTTTGAAAATTTATTATGTCCAGACATGATATTTTAGTTGTTAGTGGTTTGTAATTGATGATATATTATTGACCAATGTATACCAATAAAGATGAAAATACAAATTGATCGATGGTTAGAACAAAATGAGGAGCGTTGACAAGATCAAGAACATAAGCAGGGTAGGAACGAGTTCCTTTTTATTGAAATAAGGAACACTAAAAATGAAACCATAGATTTCGTCCAAAATGAGACCGACACCGATCAGCCCAACGATATTCAGAGATTTGGTAGCCTCATTCAATCCCAAAATAAAGACACAAACAAGGATCGCTATACCCAAATGCAGATGGTGGATATCCCACTGATATTTGTTTCGCAGATAGAGAGTTATTGATTTTTGGCCAGTGACTAGTACGACTAGTCTGGCGATCAGAAATGTCCCCAATAAGATCGCCGCGAAAAGTGTTGTTGAATTATCAGCCATGTTATTTATCGGATATATTATAGCAACTTATTGGCACCTTTTTCTCCCAAGTGGTTGTATGCCTTAGCAGTGGCAATCCTACCTCGGGGAGTGCGTTCCAATAGACCTAGTTGTATCAAGTACGGCTCGTAAACCTCTTCGATGGTTGCTTGCTCCTCGGATAATGCCGCTGCGATAGTGTTCAAACCCACCGGGCCGCCGCCGAATTTTGTTACGATGACCTTGAGTATATCTCGATCAGCGGCGGTCAGACCTATCGCATCTACACCGAGCATGGTGAGGGCTTTCATGACGATATCTTTGGACAAGACACTCTTGTTTATTTGGGCGTAGTCGCGGCAACGTTTCAGATGATAGTTGGCGGTGCGTGGTGTAAACCTGGATCGTATGGCGATCTCATTTACCGCGACGTCTTCTATATCAGTTCCTAAGATCTTTGCGGACCTTTTTACGATCTCAGCGAGCTCTTTGTCTGAATAAAATTCCAATTTGAAGACGCCACCAGAAAACCTGGACCTAAGTGGGGCGGAGATCATAGCGATGCGCGTCGTGGCGGCGATCAAGGTGAATGGTGGGAGGTCGAGTTGGATAGTGCGGGCAGAAGGTCCCTTTCCGATGATGATGTCCAATTTCCCAGTTTCCATGGCAGGGTAGAGGATTTCCTCGATGGCTTTGTTTAGGCGGTGTATTTCGTCAATGAACAAGATATCACCTGGGGAGAGGTTGGTCAGTATCGAAGCCAGGTCGCCGACCTTCAAGATCGCCGGCCCAGAGGTGACCCTCATCTGCGCACCACTCTCTTTTGCTATGAGGTGTGCCAAAGTGGTCTTGCCGAGACCTGGAGGACCATAAAATAGGATATGTTCAGGTGGGTGTTCACGTTCTTTGGCTGCGGTGAGTAGTATATGGAGGTTGTTTTTTATATTTTGCTGGCCGATGTATTCATCCCATCGAGAAGGGCGCAAGGTTTGGTCCAAAAAACCAAAATCCTTGGCATCTTTATCGGGACTAGTTTGTTTTGTTTTGTCTATTGACATTTTATTACCGATATGCTAAGATTGCGGAGAAGTAATATAAAGGTTTAAATTGATTGGATATTGGATATGGGCGATTCGTATGATAGTTTTTCTTTCGAACACACGAGTCTCTAAGCAATGGCCTTCCCAGGTTTGGGTATAGCTCTAAGGACATTCTGGTTGCCAGACTTCGGTCTAGCGTACTGTAATTATCCTCGGGACTGTACCTCGCTCATCGCATCACGCGACGAGATTTTGCTTAGAGATTCCTGCGTTTGAACTCGTATTACCATTCTCAATTTTGCTGATTGACCCCTGTCGCCATACTACTCTTTGAGGTGTTTAAAAAGCAATGATTTTTTGTGGATAACCGATTACAAAACATTTAATCTTCTATTGCAATAACTCTCTCGAGCTCGGAGAGGGAAGTCATCCCAGATAATATCTTCAATACACCATCCTGTTTCATGGTGAGGAGCCCTTGAGGGTTTGCCGCTAGCCATATCTCACGCTCACTCGGGTTGTTCTCGACGGCATCCTCGACTTTCTGATCAGTCAGCACGGCCTCGTATACTCCAACACGACCTTTGTAGCCGGTCTTGTTACATTTCTCGCACCCAACAGCCAACCACATCTTTGATCGCTCGGTTGGAACCAGTGTTTTGTCTACGATGCTATTTATCACGATCTCTATTTCTCTCTGTGCGTCACCCTCGAGTACGACTTCTTTCTTGCAGTACTGACATAGGCGTCTGGTCAACCTCTGTGCCATGGCGACACGCAGAGCAGAGGTTATAACCTTGGAATTGACTCCGAGGTCGATGAGGCGGGGAAATGTTCCCGCGGCGCCGTTCGTATGCAGTGTTGAGAAAACTAAGTGACCAGTGAGTGCGGAGTTGATGGCGATATCAGCCGTTTCATTGTCGCGGATCTCACCAATCATGATGATGTCCGGGTCTTGTCTGACGGCGGCACGGAGTCCCTCTGGGAAGTTATATCCTTTGTCATTGACTTGGGTCTGCACTATCCCAGGAAGGTGATATTCGATAGGGTCTTCGATGGTTATGATCTTTACTTGCGTGTTGTGGATCTTTTTTAGGAAGGCGTATAGAGTGGTGGTTTTTCCTGAGCCAGTCGGGCCTGTTGTGAGGATCATGCCATCTGGTCGATCCATTTCCTTCAATAGGATTTTCAGCAATTTTTCATGTATACCGAGGTCTTCGAGAGATACGTTGATGGATTTTGGATTCAAGATACGCATAACCACTGACTCGTTGTATGCTCCTGGCAATATGGAGACGCGGACTTCGACTTCACCGATCGCTAGGCGGATGCTGAAGCGGCCGTCTTGGGAATCTTTCTTTATATTCAATTTCATCCCCGAGATGAGCTTGATGCGGGAGAGTAGCAGGCCATAAGTTTCGGTGTCGAATCGGATGACTTCCTGGAGCACGCCGTCTAGACGATATCGGAGCTGTACGTAAGTTTCTTCTGGTTCGAAGTGTATATCTGAGGCGTCGATCGCCAAGGCTCCTGCTACTGCTGTTTCCAAGATCCGGGAAACTCGGTAGCTCTTCTTCGCTGTCATGGTGTTTTCCAGAATGGAGATGATCGTCGGCAGACTTTTTGCTTGGTCGATGATCGCCGCGATCTCTTCACTGGAGATTTCCAATGATCCAGCTTTGCTCTCATAAGCGAAAGACATATCCTTGTATATCTTCCATGCTTTTTCTAGTCCTTGTGTGGATGTTATGTATATCTCTGGCGCGTACCCTTTGGTTTTGAGTGTTTCGACGATCGCTACGACTTTCTCATCCTGGGGATTCCTGGCGGCGACTTTTATTTTCTTGTCTATGAGCGCAAAAGCGGCAACCAGGGAAGTCCTAGCTGTGTTCTCATCGATCTGTCGGAGGGCGTCGGCATTTACGGCCGTGACCGTCAGGTTCACATAGTCAACTCCGTATTTTCCAGCCAGCATTTGGACGAGATCCTCCTCTTCTTTGTGGAGGAGGTCAGCCATCTTTCTGTTCTGTTTATCTTCGTCGAAAACGAGTGTCATATGTAATAGTATATCAATATCGATGCGAATATACGAATTGTAACCCATCAAACCTGCCCTCTCACTTCCTCGCAATTTGCTAGCAATCTCTCGGCATTTTCTCAAAGTATTCGCTCCAAGGATTCACTCATCCTTTGGAAAATGCCACGAGATATCGCTTCGCAAAGAGTGCTCGGTCGTTCGAGGATCAGGTTTGATGGGTTACAATTCTGATAGTTACAGATATCCCGATTAATTGGTATAGTAAATGTATGAAGACCAATATCTCCCATTCACTCGAGGAAACACAGGAAATCGCATCACGATGGTTGCGAGGTGTTGTTGCGAATGAAGTGGCTGGTGATCAGAACCGAGCAGGATCGATAGAGGCCACGGTTGTTGGCCTGTCTGGCCATCTAGGTGCAGGGAAGACGGCTTTTGTGAAGATGGTGGCGAAACTGCTCGGCGTGGAAGGAGAGATCACAAGTCCAACATTTGTGATAATGAAAGTCTACGATATCGATACTCAGGATATTCCTTGGAAGCGATTGGTTCATATCGACGCTTACAGATTGGAAAACCCTGAAGAAACGGATGCTCTCGATTTCGAACTGTTAGTCGCTGATCGGCACAACCTCATCATGGTTGAGTGGTCAGAAAATGTTTCATTGGATAAGATCGTTCCAGATCATCACGAGATCAGATTCGAGGTGGTGGATAATGAGTACCAGATCTCTTTCTAAATTTGCATCAATCGATTCTATGGCGACTATTTCTATTTTGAACGACTTTAAATATTGAGAATGGTACAATAACTCTATGCCAAAACCAGAAAAACAACCCAAGAAGCGCTTGATATTGCTTGATTCTCACGCCATACTCCATCGCGCATATCATGCGTTGCCTGATTTCTCAACGAAGAGCGGCGAGCCGACGGGAGCGTTGTTCGGCCTTTCGACGATGCTCATCAAGATCATCGAAGATTTGAAACCTGATTATGTCGTCGCTTGTTACGATATGGCCGCACCAACGTACAGGCATGAAGCATATAAAGATTACAAAGCTGGACGAGCCAAGACTGATGATGCGCTCATTACACAAATCAAGAGATCGTATGACGTGTATCGTGCTATGAATATCCCTATATATGAAAAGGAAGGCTTCGAGGCGGACGATATATTGGGAACGATCGTCGGACAGATTGAAGATGGAAAATTGAAGATGGGAAATGGGGGAACAAGGATGGGAGCGATGGCCTCAGAAATCGAAGTGATCGTCGCCTCTGGCGATATGGATACATTGCAATTGGTTCATGGTGAAGATGTGAAGGTCTATACCCTGAAGAAAGGGATCAAGGATACGATCATATATGACGAGAAAGCGGTCATGGATAGGTTCGGTTTCGGACCACTCCTCATACCAGACTACAAGGGGCTTCGTGGTGACCCATCTGACAACATCGTCGGTGTGAAGGGTATTGGGGAAAAAACGGCCACAATCCTCATAACGACATTTGGCACGATCGAGAATATGTATAAAGAGCTGGATGCTGGACATGAAGAAAAATTCAAAAAAGTCGGCATCACACCTAGGATCATTCAATTGTTGAAAGACAACAAAGAAGAGGCTGAATTCAGCAAGATGCTGGCTACTATTCGCCGGGATGCGCCGATAGAGTTCACTTTACCTCTGAAGACATTCAAGGAAGGGTTGGACGTGAAGAGAGTTAATGCGTTCTGGAATATATTGGAGTTCAGGTCGCTCACACAGAGACTGGATAGGGCGGTCTCTGGCAGAGCTACGTCACCTGTTATCACGAAAAATGCCACAGGATCTGTGGGCAGGAAGGGAGGTGAAGATTCTGGCGGGGATGGAACTGGCCAAGCGGAGGATATGGGTATCGCAAATCAATCAGCGCTCTTTGCCGCAGTTTCAACTGAAGAATTGGAACGAGTTGCGGTTGCTCTGTGGTTAGTGAATTCTGACCTAACCAATCCCAAAATAGATGACATCATGAACTATTCTGGCAGAGATACTTTCGACGAGGCGAAGCAGTATATCTATGAAGAATTAGACAAAAAAGGATTGCGAAAATTGTATGAAGAGATTGAGATCCCACTCATTCCCATAACCCATAAGATGAAAGAAAGGGGAGTGAAGATCGACCGAGCTATCTTACAGAATCTATCAAAGGAATATCATACAACTTTGTCTGGTCTCGAGGAAAAGATATGGAGAGATGCGGGAATGGAATTCAATATAAATTCACCGAAACAGTTGGGAGAAGTTTTGTTCGATAGGCTTGGTTTAGAGGCCAAGAATATGAAGAAAACTGCTGGCGGAGCTAGATCTACACGCGAATCGGAACTGGAAAAGATCCGAGATCTGCATCCGATCGTCCCAAATATATTTGAGTATCGAGAGTTGCAAAAACTCCTCTCCACATATATCGACGCTATCCCGCCGCTATTGGACGATGGGGGAAGGTTGCATGCGGACTTCATCTCTGCTGGTACGACGACTGGGCGCATGGCATCACAGAATCCAAATCTGCAAAATATTCCAGTGAAGACAGCACATGGCAAAGCCATACGCGACGCATTTATTGCCGATAAAGGGTTTGTACTCGGCGCTTTCGATTACTCTCAAATGGAATTGCGCATTGCCGCGTTTCTCTCAAATGATGAGAAATTGATCGAGATATTCAAGAACGGGCAAGATGTGCATACATCTGTCGCCTCGTACGTTTTCAAAGTCCCCGCTAGTGGTGTGACGTCTGATATGCGTCGCAAGGCCAAGGTTATAAATTTTGGCATCATGTATGGTATGGGGGTGAACGCGTTGAAACAGAATCTCGGTTCAACTAGAGAGGAGGCGCAAAGATATCTGAATGAATATTTCGAGACATTTTCTGGACTGGCGAAGTATTTAGCTGATATAAAGCTGCAGACGGCGGCTAGAGGTTACACGGAAACATTTTTTGGCAGACGCAGATATTTCCAAGGTATCAATTCTAAACTGCCATTCATCCGTGCCACCGCCGAGCGTATGGCGATCAATGCGCCTATCCAGGGCACAGAGGCTGATGTGATAAAGCTGGCAATGATCAAGGTCGATGAATATGTTGAGGAGAATGATCTCGGTAAAGATGTCTACCTGCTGCTCCAAGTGCACGACGAACTGGTCTACGAGATCAGAGAAAGTGTTGTTGAAAAGGTCGCTAAAGAGATCGAGAAGATCATGGAGTCGGTTATCGATCCAAAAGATATAAAGGGGGTTGTGCTTACGGCATCGTCCGCTGTAGGGAAGAATTGGGGAGAGTTGAAATAGAGTATTAGGTATAAAGTATAAGTATGCTTTACGTATATCATGGAAATGACATGGCGAAATCCCACGAGAAGGCCCATCACCTTATCGATTCTCTGAGATTGAAAAAACCGGACGCCGCGTATGTGTCCGTAAATTCAGATAATTGGAATGTGGCGGCAATCGAGGAAAATCTCGGCGGGCAAGGGTTGTTCTCGAATAAGTACATCGTTTTTTTGGATCGCATCACGGAAAATGCGGAGGCTAAAGAGGTTGTTGTCGAATTCATTCCAGCTATGAAAGAATCTCCGAACATATTTATCATTCTCGAAGGGAAATCGAATGTTGAGATCAAGAAAGCTTTTGAAAAGTATGCCGACAAAAGCGTTGTTACTGATTTGTCCGCAGGTACGGAGGTTTTTGGTGGCTCTGTGAGGGCGAAAGGAGGATTTGATGTGTTCGCGCTCGCTGATGCGGTCAGTAGCCGCAGTAGAGCCAACTCTTGGACTATCTACAGACAAGCGGTTGATCGAGGTATTGGTTTGGAAAATATTTTGGGAACGCTTTTTTGGAAAATTAAAACCATGATCGTCTCTGGTGGTGACAGGGGGTCTACTAAATATACGAAAGTCGAGCTACATTCACTATTGACCAAACTCGTAACTCTATATCATGATGGTCATAGAGGACTCGTCGATCTGGAACTCGGTACAGAGAAACTTTTGCTAGAGCTGTAGTTTCATGTTAATGTTTCTAAGCAAGCTCTTTCGTTTCCTCACTCGCGCCCATAGCTCAGCTGGTAGAGCAACTCCCTTTTAAGGAGTGGGTCGTTGGTTCGACTCCAACTGGGCGCACACCACAGCTCATTATTTCTTCTCTTTGCTTAATCTTGTAAGCTCAGCAGCCATCTGCGTGAGTTTTTGCTGGTTCTGAGTTCTTTGTTGTTTCAGCATATTTAGACTATTTTCGATCGTTTTGGAGTTTTGTTCCATGGTTACGATATCTCTCTCGATCGTTTGCACTTGTTGCTGAACTTTGACCAACTCTCTCTGTTTTTGTTCCATTTCCTTTTTTAATTTGTCTAAATCCTTAGTTTTCGTTTCGATACTCATATTTTCTTTCTCAGTTTCAACTCTCACTTTTCCCAACGCGTCGGCGGATGCTAGTGAATGTGTATCCATGGTATTGGTTGATTATATGATAATGTACTCATTGTATCATGATAGAAACACGCATACTACTAGACAATATTCGGAGCGTTCACAACGTCGGGTCCATATTCCGTACTGCGGAATGTGCTGGAGTAAAGAAGATATATTGCGTCGGTACGACACCGGTTCCTGTTGACCGTTTCGGACGGAGAAGGAAGGATTTTGCTAAGGTTTCTCTAGGAGCCGAAGATATGATTGCTTGGGAACATATAGGAGACGAAGAAGCGATCGGGGTAATTAAGAAATTGAAAAAAGAGGGATTTCAAATAGTTGCCGTCGAACAAGAGGAAGACTCGATCAACATTTCTGAGTTTAGACGTAAATTAAAAACTTTGTATATTTTAGGCAACGAAGTCGATGGAGTTTCTGGAGGTTTGCTAAAAGTGGCTGATCTGGCCGTAGAGATCCCTATGAAAGGGAAGAAGGAATCATTGAATGTTTCGGTCGCGACTGGAGTGGTGTTGTTTTGCGGGTGTTGATTTTGTTATTCGGAAAGTGTACATTCAGTTTCTTTATTTCTGATGCATATTGCATAGATGCGTCCCCCTGCCACCGACCACTATTCTGATTATTCTTCCCTTACACCCAGTCTTCCTACATTTTTCTCCAGTTCTCTGATAAGCCATGTGCTGTTCTTGGAATCTACCTTTTTCACCGAGAATGTTTCGATAGTCAGACATCGAGTCACCTCCAAAATCAATACCACGTGACAAGGTCAGTTTTATTGCGTTGAAAATCTCCCGTCGTTCCGATTTCGTCAAAGATTTTACGATTCTCAGTGGATGAATACCTGTGCGCCATAGTGACTCATCCGCATAAATATTACCTATACCAGCGATGGTATTTTGGTCTAATAGTACCAACTTTATTTTAATATTCGGGCGCAGATCCATGCGCTCATTGAACGCATCGAGATCAAAGGACTCGTCCAGTGGTTCAGGACCGATACCGGTCAAATGCTCAGATTCATGGATAGTTTTTGTATCGACGAGAGTGACCTTGGCAAAACGTCTGGTGTCGGACAAGGCGAGTTGGCGCCCACTATTCAATGTTAGAACGAAACGCACACGACGATTATAAGGATCTTTGAGACTCTCGGGGGACAAGGGCTCCCATGGATCAGTGACGGACGTTGAAACTCGGCCAACTCCTGATATTCGAGATTTGCTCGTATCATTGAATCTATACCGTCCATACAGCAGGTGGCCAGTCATCTTCATGTGTACGAGGATGGTATTGCCACCTGAAATATTTATGAGGATGTTCTTTGCGCGCCTCTCGATGGAAACAATCTTCTTTCCGACGACATTTTCCTTGAAATACTCGAAAAACACAGGATCCTTGATAGTTAGAGAGCCCCGGTAATATGAACTATCGTAATTCGACCAAGCGTCACGGATGATGAGGCCGACGATATGCTTCTGTAGACCATTTACTGTTGTCTCAACTTCGGGTAGTTCCGGCATATCTGCAATATATCACAACTATAATCACAACTATAACTTTCATAAATCATCGCTTGGCGTTACAATGTCATCATGCGGCACTACTTTGGGATATTTATAGCGGTTCTCTTACTCGGTATTCCATGGTTTGCGCTCACATATCCACGAGAAATGCAGACAGCTCTGTCGGCGATAGGGGTGGCAGGAAATCAGATCGCCGCAGTCATCCTCTCACATAAACCAAAGACGATCGCGAATATCCAGTCAAAATACACAGATTCGCAATATTCGAGATCTGACAAGAGAGTGCGCATTCTCATCGTTCCTGGGCACGAGCCTAGCTACGGTGGAGCAGAATACGGATCCTTGAAGGAGCGCGACTTGAATGTTGAGCTCGGAAAGGATTTGCAGCAATTCCTCTCGGTTAATAGCCATTATCAGGTGTATATCACTAGGGACGGGCAAGATTGGGGCCCGACATTTGCGGCATATTTCAAAAATAAATGGGAAGACATCATCACTTGGACCAAGGCATATCATGAGGAGATGTCGTATCTCGTGTCGATCGGTTCCGTGAAGCGTGCCGTTCCAACCATCATTCATAACAAGGTACCAACAGACGTCGCGTACAGGCTTTTCGGTTTTACCAAATGGTCCAATGAGAATGATATCGATATCATCATCCATATACATTTCAATGATTACCCGGGTCATTTACGTGCGGCTGGTGACCATTCTGGTTTTACTATCTATGTACCAGAGAAGCTTTACTACAATAGCTCGACGACGAAAGCTGTTGCCGAGAATATATTCAAGAGGTTGGCGAAGTACAATCCTGTCAGCGATCTTCCTGGTGAGTCGACGGGTATCGTCGAGGAACCTGATCTGATCGCGATAGGTGCCGATAACACTTCGGACGCCGCCAGTATGCTCATAGAATACGGCTACATATATGAGCCGCAATTCGTGAATCCTCTACTGCGCAGCGCCGCTTTGAAAGATATGGCTTTCCAGACCTATCTCGGCCTTCAGGATTTCTTTGATTCAAAGAGCGTCGTTAACAGCGCCGTCTCGTACGATACTTTACTCATCCCTCATCAGTGGAGAGAAGTCATCACGAAAAACAGTGCCTCGTCGTCACAGGACATCTATGCATTGCAGACTGCTCTCGTCATCGACGGCATCTATCCGCCGGGTGAAAAGAGTTTGAATGATTGTCCACGCACAGGATCGTTAGGTCCATGTACTATAACTGCTGTCGATATGTTTCAAAAGAGGTATGGTATTACGGATGAAAAGGGCATTGTTGGAGTTAAAACCAGGAGTATTCTGAATGGAAGGTTCGGAGTTGGTGGGGTGATGTAAGTTGACGTCTCTCTCAAAATATATCTGAAATCTCGTAACTCCTTCATACCTCCTTTCGCTCCTGCGGATTTGTTCCCAACATACCTGCATTTTCACAAAGGATTCGTTTCAAGGATTCACTCACCCTTTGTGAAAATGCAAAGGTATGTTGGTTCTCAAAAAAGTCCTCGGAACTCAAAGAGGTATGACGGAGTTACGTCAAAGAATCCAGCAATTTATCTGGCCGTAACCTTTATCAACTCCTCCTC
>JANXZK010000010.1 GCA_025355565.1 bacterium | reverse complement strand
CCCAGATTTGAAGTAACCTGCCGCCTTCATACGGCGCTTCTCGAGCTCATCCTGGGACATGGCTCGGGAAGGGTGGTGATGGGATGTTTTCATCCCTACATCATACCATATTAGACGGGAGTTGGGTGAAGGTCAGTAATAACTATCCGAGAAGCATCAAAGTGGGCTAGTGATTACCTTGAGAAAGAGGTTACACCAGCAAACATTTCTTACCTTGTTCAATATGGCAAGGTTAAAAAGCACGGAGAGAATGGTTCAACGATGGTCAACACCAATGATTTAGAGGGATATTATAAATCATCTAACACTAGGCGTGAAGCTGATTGGAAAAAAAAGTTAGGCGATGATCTAAACTGGGCACTTTCATTTGATAATTTGAGAGAAAAAGATACAACTAAGCATGTACACCGTCTTCACCCATACAAGGGTAAGTTTATTCCTCAATTGGTTGAGTATTTCATCGATGATCATATCGACGATTTCAAAAGAGAGGTTTATTTCAAGCAAGGTGACATCATTCTGGATCCATTTCTCGGATCTGGCACTACAATAATACAATCTATAGAAAATGGGATTCATTCTGTAGGTATAGATGTATCAGAATTTAACTGCATGATAGCAAGCTGTAAAGCTACACACTATGATCATGAGTATCTACAAAAGGCGATAAAAAAGATGACTGATGCACTTCAAACTTTCGAACACGACAATAAAATTCATGAATTTGAGGAGGAATTACTCGCAGAACTTGCCAAATTTAACAACAAGTATTTTCCTGGGTCTGATTTCAAATATGAGATGAACCAAGATAATGCCAACGAGGATATATTTGCATCAAAAAAAGAAAAAGAATTCTTACCGATTTACCAGAATCTGCTCAAGAAATATTCTGTAAAAATCAAGCAGGATATATCTAAATCATTTCTAGATAAATGGTTCATGGATAGTGTTCGTAAAGAGATTGACCATGTTTTCAAAGCGGTAAAGTCTGAAAAAGATTTGAAGGCAAGGAAAATGTTAGCTCTTATTCTTAGTCGAACAATCCGATCATGTCGAGCTACGACGCATAGCGACCTTGCTACTCTCAAAGAGCCTCAATTAACGACTTATTACTGTTTCAAGCATAAAAAGATCTGCAAGCCACTGTTTTCGATTAAAGCAATGCTCAATCGCTATGCTTTTGACACATTGAGTCGTGTGAAAGAATTCGATCAATTACGTAAGCCCGTACATTATTCGGCTATTGCTGGTGATTCTAGGAAGATAAACATATTTGAGACAATAGAAAAGCATAATCCTGAGTTTGCGAAATTATTGAAAAAGCAAAAAATATCTGGCATATTTTGCTCACCACCATATGTAGGTCAAATTGACTATCACGAGCAACACGCTTATGCTTATGATCTGCTTGGTTTTAAACGTAAGGATGATCTTGAAATAGGACCACTTTATAAAGGTCAAGGCTTTGAGGCTAAGCAGTCTTATGTTCAAGGGCTTGCCGATGTTCTCAATAACTGCAAGAAATATTTTATTGATAATCCGGACATATTCCTAGTTGCAAATGATAAATACAACCTCTACCCGCAGATTGCTGAAAAATCAGGTATGAAGATTGTTGATCGATTCAAGAGGCCGGTCTTGAATCGAACTGAGCGTGATCGCACCCCCTACTCAGAAATTATTTTTCATTTTAGACTTATCTATCATGACTAAAACAAATGGAGCTATAGGCATAGACATTGGGAATGTGATTATCAATCATCGTCTTACGGATAAAGACGATAAGACTTTGCACGAGGAACGCTATTCGACTATTCCTGCCGCCGAAGGAGTATTCGATGCGGTCAAGAAATTGAATGATGAAAAATTCCATGGTAATATATTTTTGATTTCGAAATGTACTCCATGGGCGCAGGAAAAGATATTGGCATGGCTATATGACAATGAATTTTATACAAAGACGGGGGTTAAACCCGAGAGTGTTTTCTTTTGTCGAGAAAGACATGAAAAAGACAAGATTTGCAGGGATAATAATATTACCTATTTTATCGATGATCGACTTGAGGTTTTGAGCCATATGGTTGAGACAGCTCCAAACTTGTTCCTATATCAGCCGGACCAAGCAGAAATAGACGAATACAGGCAGTTTCTATCGAAAGTAACAAGAGTGGAAGGTTGGGCGGAAATAGTTATAAAGATATTGAAATAGTCCGAATCAGAGTTGACAACATGCCAGTTCACATTGTAGTGTAACCTGCAGATTTAACGATCGAAACCACTTGTGTGATATAGGTCAAATTACGAACAGCTCACTGACAATCAATAATGCGAAAGGATGATTATGACAGAACAAGATTATCGTCCGTTGGTCGTATTGTACGGCTATCGGAGTAAGCGAAACACGCTCAGTTTTGTGGGTCGAAAAGGCCTGATAGCGCTTAGCGGCAAAAGCGCTATTATCGAGAGGATTTTGCGCTTGTGCAACGGATTCAACAATGTCGCGAATATAACTCGTAAACTACGGACAGTCAGTCTGGAAGAAGTGACTGAATTCTTGTCACTTTTTGAACAGCAAGGGATCGTTTGTGATAGTCGGGATCTTCATCTGAAGTTCCACGAGGATTCGGCCAATCCGGCGAAATTCTCGCGTGATCTCGGCGTGGATGGGGTTACGGGTATGCTCCGATCTCCACGGTTACGAAAGCGCGAGGGTAAGACTATTCAAATGTTTAGCCCTATCGCAAGCAATGTTCTGGATGCGATTCAGAATCGTAAGTCCACACGGACTTTTCAATCCGGGCAGATTCCGATGGCCCAGCTATTTGGAATACTCGAGGCAACATACGGGATTGGGAAAAACAAACATTGGAGTGTTGCTTCCGGTGGCGGAATGTATCCACTCGATCTGTATCTCGTAGTTCCTGATGACAACCAACAAGTACCCAAAGGCATATACCGATGGAATCCGGAAGAGAGAAGTCTGACAGTGATGTCGGATAGAAATCCAAGGGTTTGGTTGTCTAAGGTCTTCAACGCCAAAACGCTATTGGAAAATGCGGCTTGCATTCTATGCATTGCGGCAAGTTTCAAGCGTTCAACGAAGAAGTACGCGAACCTCGGATATCGCCTGATCTTGCTTGAGGCTGGACACGCCGCACAAAACACCTACTTATTTTGCGCTGAGCAAGATATTGGAGTTGTCGAGTGTTGCGGGTTTGCCGATGAGGCATTAGCGAACGAACTCGGATTGGTATTCCCAGATGAGGCGGTTTTAGCAACGCTCATCATTGGGAAAATCAGCACCGGATTGCAGACCTCGATATCGGATCAGGAAGTCTCGGAAAAATCAGAACGATTACGACACATTCTCGTTGGAGACAATAAGCCAATTAAGGATGTGTTGTTTCTCGATCTTCAGGTTGATGGTTACGCAATGCCGATGTGGTCGGCCACAGCCTCGTATCGTCCTATTCCTGGTCGTCTCACGGCGTCTATGAAAAGGAAAAGTGTTGGATTCGCAACAGGTTCAACTTCTAGCGAGGCGCTTCTAAAAGTCCTTGCTGAAGGTTTTGAACGATATGCGCTTGAACAAAATCAAAGCGACCGAATAGAAAGCGCTAACGACCTCAACGAGCCATTTCTTGATCCTCGTGTTGTGACCCCTTACTCGGAGGCTCAGCTCAAAAACTTAAGAGGAATGACAAAGTTTGATCCTCGAAGGAAAATTGACTGGGTAATTGGTACACGACGAGCGACCGGCGAGCATGTTTGGGTTCCAATGGAGCTCGCTTACTACGCCACTGAACAAATGAAGCGCGAATTGAAATTGTGCTACATGGCAAGTTCGAGCGGTGTGGCGGCACACTTCGACAAGGAGGTGGCGGTTGACACAGCTCTCTATGAACTGATCGAACGGGATGCCTTCAGTGTCACTTGGTATTCCAAACGCCGAGTTAATTCGATTAGTCACGCGTGCCTGCCTGAAGACTTGAGAGATAGGATTTCAGAGTGGAAGCGACTTGGTTACAATGTTTCCATACTGGATTTGACGCTCGATGGTCCGCCGGTAGCACTAGCTTTCATCTGGTCTCGAGAAAAGAGACCTGCAATCTGTTCTGGTGCGGCCTGTAGACCAAGCTTTGTTGACGCATCTCTAAAGGCGTTCAATGAGGCCGAGTTTATGGCTATGTCATGGCATCGTCATAGACCGAGACGGATTATGAAAATGAGTGAGATTGATAGTCCTGAAGATCATGGAGTTTTCTATCTGGATCCGAAAAATCTCTCTTATGCTGACTGGCTACTTGAAGCAGAAGAAAGTGATGTAATCAGGGAAGACTTCAAGGGAGATCTACAGTATCTTGATCCTGTCGTGGTGGACATTACACCCAAGAATCATGATTGTGGTTTGTCGGTTATGCGAGTGCTTTCGGAAAAGCTCATGCCTATCAACTTCGGCTATGGTAACGAGCACCGTGGACATTCTAGAATGGACATGTTATCGTTTGGGTGGAGCGAGAAGTACCCTTCGACTCCCCACTTCTTCGCCTGAAGGAGTAACAAATTGAAGGGAAGTTAGGTGATTCTATGAAAACAAGAAAAATGCCGAAGGCTCCCAAGGGAGTCAAGGTGTCAGTTCGCCCGTATAAAAACGTTCAGGTCCGTTCGGACACGTGTACAGGAGGTCATACCTGTGGAAACAGTGGAGTTTGACTATTTGACCCAACAACAATCCTTGTAATGTTAAATCACTACAAGGATTTTTTTATTTTAATTTGTTATTGTATAATTGATTCATGTCTATTAATACACATATCCTTAATGCCTCAAAAGAAATTTTACCTTATTCAAATCAACTAAAATTGATCGTGAAATCAGCTATCACCTCTGTAGGTGAGTCATCATTTGTAAGGGATTTAGATATAGTTTTTTGTTATAATCCAGGAGCAATAAGTGATGAAATGGGTGGGGTTGGTATATCCTCGACGAATTCATACAGCATGATTATTTCATTGAATCCTCGTCATCAGAATTTTCAAAACACAATCAACAATGAACTCCGATCTCTCATTGTGAATAATTTAAGAAAGAACGGATTCATCTAAAAACTGTACCGCACCGTGGACATTCTAGGATGGACATGCTATCGTTTGAGTGGAGTGAGAAGTACCCTTCGACTCCCCACTTCTTCGCCTGAAGGAGTAACAAATTGAAGGGAAGTTAGGTGATTCTATGAAAACAAGAAAAATGCCTAAGGCTCCCAAGGGAGTCAAGGTGTCAGTCCGTTCCTACAGGAATGGCCCCGATCCTCGTTGCAACCGAAGTGGTGGCAAGTGTAGTGGTGGTGGTACCTGTGGACGTTAAGCCGCACTTTTGTGGCGGCGAGCACAATTCTCTCTGGTGTCGAAAGATGCCAAAGAGAATTTTTTTATTTCAAAATAATATTGTATAATGTTGAAATGTCTATAAACATACACATTCTGTCTGCTTCAAAGGATATAGGACCATATTCCGATGAGTTGAAATCTATTGCTGAGGCTACTGTCGCTTCCGTCCTAAAATTGTTGCCGATCAAGGATGTTGACATTGTTTTATACGATAATCCCAAGGCGACCATTGATGAAATAGGCGGTATAGGAGGTTTTTCCCCAAATGCAAATCTGATTTTTATCTCATTGAATCCTAGACATTCTGATTTTAGAAAAATGCTTAAAGACGAGCTAGTTTTTACTCTTGCTCATGAATTACATCATACTATTCGGTGGCAAAAACAAGTTGAAGATGATACGTTACTCGAAGCTATGATTTTTGAGGGTCTCGCTGATCATTTTGCTGAAGAGGTTACTGGACGAAACAAATCTTCACTTTATTCCCGTGCCCTAACTCCTAAACAGAAGCAAGTTTTTCTAAAAAAGGCATCATCGGAATGGTTACATCCAACATACGATAATGATCTTTGGTTTTTTGGTTCAAAACCGTATGTTATTCCGCGATGGACGGGGTATACATTGGGATATGATCTGGTTGCAACACATTTGCGCAATCATCCGGAAACTAGAGCTTCAGAATTTGCGACCGCAGATGCCACATTGTTTATGCCCTAATCATACATAGATAGGGTTCCAAAGCCCCAATCTCTTGATGCTCAGCAAAAAGTTCTTGATTTGATATAATATTGAAATGAAATATTTTGTCTACATATTGAAATGCGCGGATACTAGTCTATACGTTGGTAGCACCAATGATCTAGAGCGTCGCATATATCAGCATAATCACTCAAAATCAGGTGCGCACTATACAAAAATCCGGAGGCCTGTCGAATTGGTCTATAAGGAAGAACACGACACATTGAACATGGCACGGCATCGAGAAGCGGAGATCAAGAGCTGGACAAGGGGAAAGAAGCTCATGTTGATAGCAAATGATGTAGTATAATAGTACGGCCTACATATGAAAGATTGTATTTTCTGCAAAATAGCGCGTGGAGAGGCGCCAGCACACAAGATCTGGGAAGATGGCAGGCATCTTGCTTTTCTATCGATCTTTCCAAACACGGAAGGTTTTTCTGTTGTGATCACAAAAGAACATTACCCATCATACGCCTTTGAATTACCTGAGGATGTCCTCGTAGGTCTGATGCGGGCTGTAAAAGGTACGGCACGATTGCTCGATAGGGGATTCGAGGATGTGGGGCGAACTGGTATGATTTTTGAAGGTTTTGGAGTTGATCATATCCATGCCAAGCTTTTTCCGATGCACGGCACGAAGATGTCTGGATGGAAAGCTGTGAATTCGAATGTAGACAAGTATTTCGATAAATACGAAGGCTATATCTCGTCTCATGACTACAAGAGAGCTGACGATATCGTGCTTGGAGAGCTAGCCGAGAGATTGAGATGGCCGCGAGGATGATCCGTGGTACAATTACTCATATGAAAAAAACCATCATCACAACAGTTATCGTTATCATCGCCATTATCATCATTTACCTGGTCGTAAAGAGTCCTGCAAAGACCACTCTCACCGATGAGACACCTGCGGCAACGTCAACGATACAGTCGTCTTCTTCGTCGTCGCAAAACACCACTAACGCAACTTCAACGCGAGATTCTACCTTACCGTCAACTAACGGCGCCGTGACAGTCATAGGCCGATCTGTTGGTGGCCGAGATGTGAACGCGTATCATTATATGTCAACGAGTCTGAGTGGCACAGGTACAACAGAGCTACTATTTGTTGGCGGCATTCATGGTGGATATGCTTGGAATACCGCGCTCGTCGCTTATGAGCTCATGGACTATCTCATGGCCAATCCGTCGGCTATTCCAGCAAACGTTCGCGTGACCGTGATTCCAGTATTGAATCCAGATGGTCTGAAACAAGTCGCTGGTACGACTACGGGTAATTTTACAGCGGCGGACGTTTCGTCTAACAAGGCCATAGTCGAAGCTGGCCGATTCAATGGGAACAATGTGGACCTGAATAGAAACTTTGATTGCGATTGGCAAGCGACTGGCAAATGGCAGTCTCGAACAGTGAGTGGTGGTGATGTGGCATTCTCTGAGCCCGAGAGTCTGGCGTTGAAGAATTATGTTGAGTCCAGCAAGCCGACAGCTGTCATCGCATGGTACAGCGCCGCTGGTGGCGTCTATGCCTCAAATTGTCATAATGGTGTTTCCACGGAAACGAATGATCTGGTGAGGAAGTATGCTGCGGCATCCGGATATTCTGCTAACGAGAGTTTCGATTTTTACGTTACGACTGGCGACATGACAAATTGGCTGGCAAAGATCAGTATTCCGGCCATCGGCGTTCTTCTCTCGAATCATTCAGATACGGAATGGTCAAAGAACTTGGCCGGTGTTCAAGCATTATTCAAGTACTACGCAAAATAATCTCTGATGCAACCAAATCATACGAAACGAATAGTCGTGGTTGCTATTATCGCTGTTCTCAGTATATCCGCGTATATTCTGCTAAATTCACGCAAGGTGACGCTGATAAGTCCACTAGTTGAAGAAGTAAAGACTGTCTGGCCGATACATTCTGTGATCGGTAAGTCGGTAAGAGGTCGTGACATCGATGCTTACACCTATGGCGATGGGCCGACGCATATCATGTTCGTTGGTGGAATACATGGCGGTTATGAATGGAATAGCGTGGTCCTGGCGTACACATTCATGGATTATGTGACTGCGAATTTGCAGATTCTTGGCGGCGACCGAGCGAGCATGGCAACGAGTAGTCACTCTCTATTTACCATCACCGTGATCCCCTCAGCGAATCCTGATGGTGTATTTGAGGTTACAGGCAAAGAGGGTCGATTTACTTCTGCGGACGTGTCGACGAGCAGTAAGGTCTTGGTCAAAGGGCGTTTTGACGCAAATAGTGTGGATCTCAATAGGAATTTCGATTGTAAGTGGCAATCGGAAAGCACCTGGCAGTCCAAGACTGTGAGTGCTGGAACTGCCGCATTTTCTGAACCTGAGACAGCAGCATTGCGAGATTACATCGCGAGTTTTCATCCAACTGCCGCGATCTTCTGGCATAGCCAATCGAACGCTGTATATGCCTCGCGATGTGGTCGAGGCATTCTGCCTGTGACGACGGATATGATGAATGTGTATTCGAAGGCGGCTGGGTATCCGGCAGTAAAAACTTTTGACGCTTATGCGACTACTGGCGCAGCTGATGACTGGTTGGCTTCTATAGGGATTCCTGCGATCACTGTGGAGCTCTCTTCTCATAGCGCCATAGAATGGGATAGGAATCTGGCTGGCGTGAAGGCGGTGCTCAAGTATTTTGAGAAGGAATATTTAATGTAAAATGCGTACAATGGTCAGGAAATTTTTGAAAAAAAGATCGAGTAAGATCATATCGATCAGCGTCAGCGCGATCGCGATCATCTTGATCGCGGGCTTCATATATTCCAAACACTCTCACAATGCTGGGACGATAGGTGAGAATCAGTCATCTACTCAAACCGTCGCAGAAAAAGACCTATATGTACGTTTTGTCATGGAAGCTTACGACGGGATAGTCGAGAATTACTGGATGAAGGCAGGGGAATACGACAAGCACAATTCACCAGAATTGCCTGAACTTTTCCAGTTGGCAGTGAAGAAGGCGGCTGTATCGACACAAACGGGAGCAGTAATCGATAGAAACAGTACGGCGGAAATGTTGGCGCGGGTATTCGAAAATGCTACGAGTACGATGATAAAACAGCAGTTGGCAACAGAGATCGTGGATATCGTGACATACAATTTGTTGCCGATCGGGCGCAATTCATTATTTTCTGAACAACAGCGAGTGGCACTCCGTGATCGAGTAAGTAACATTGATCCGTCAAAAGATCTCTACAGGGATCTCGGCGTCCCAGGTGATGCGAGCCAGGCGGAGATAGAAAAGACTTACAATGCGAAGGTGATCGAGCTCGGCAAGGCCACTTCAACTACAGCGAAAGCCACACTGGCGCAGATCTCGTATGCCAAGAATGTGCTTACAAATTCTACTAGTAGAGCGCTTTATGATGAGAAGAGGATCGAGCCTACGATATTTAGTCACATCATCGAGAACACGCTGTATCTATATATCAAACAGATATCCCCGACTACTCTATTTGAATTTGGTAATGCTATTTCCAATGCTTCGACCTCCAGGACACTCGACAGTATGATCATCGATCTTCGTGGAAACGTTGGAGGTGATCTCGATTTTGCTGGCAATTTCGTCGGTTTATTTATTGGACAAAATCAATATGCTTATGACCTTTTCCGAAAAGAGGAATACAAGCCGCAACGCACCATGACGTCAAAGCTCGGTGAACTGAAGCGTTTCAAGGAGATCGCTATCCTGACTGACCATCGTACCCAGTCGACTGCAGAGCTCACCACTGCCATCATGAAGCGTCTCAATCTGGCGAAAGTAGTCGGTAATACGACAGCCGGCTGGGGAACGATAGAAAATACATATCCGATTTCTTCTGTCATAGATCCAGCTCGGAGATATACAATGTTCCTTGTTAACCACATCACTCTCGGTGAAGACAATCAACCGATCGAAGGCAATGGTGTCGTTCCTCACATTGATGCGAGTAAAGCTGATTGGAAGGGCCAGCTAGCGAAATATTTCACGTCGCCGGCATTCATCAAGGCTGTGCGCGAAAAGGAAGTCTCGGCACCATAGTCTATCTATTGGTCGTAGTACCGTTTGTTGCTATCGCGCGGGTCCAAGCTGGATGATATTGATCAGCCTAAGGTTATCCGCACCACTAATCTATGGTTAAGCGTAGTTATAGTGCGAGCGATTAATCATAATTCAATCGAATAAACCAATGAATTCAAAAAAAATTGTTTCTATCACTACTGGTATGGCGATGTTCGTTGCTTTTGCCTTCGCGGTGCCAGCCTTTGCTGAGAACAAGACAGGCATGATGGAGAGTAATGAGAATGGTAGAGTAAATAGGACGATGATGGGGGGTCGTGTATTGGGTGGCCACGGAACTAGTACGCCGCGTATGAATAGCAAGTCAGGTGACGACAAGGGTAGACGCCTTGCTTCATCGACTATAGCAGTGATCGGTAATGGTCGGCCAATTATCGCGGGAACGGTTTCTGCTATAGGCACGACGACTAGTAGCACTACAGTGACTGTAACGACGACGAGTGGTCTCACATACTCAGTCGATGCTACAAATGCAAAGATATTGAGAGGCCAGACCACGGTGACATTCTCAACGATAGGTGTGGGGGACAAGATAGTTGCTCAGGGTATCGTCAATGGTACTTCTGTCGTTGCGTCGACTATCATCGATCAGAACATAACTACGACAGGACAGGCCAAGGGTGGATTTCTGAGCGGTATTGGTCAATTCTTCATGCGTCTATTTGGATTCTGATAGTTTATCAGAGTTTTAGGTATATAATGTGTAAAGCGATAATCAAAGAGTGCTCGGTCGTTCGGGGGTGAGGTGTGAGGGGTTACTTCGAATAATACACTTCGAATACACTTTGGTATTACACTTCGAATAATAAAGTGTTGACAAATAACGACATATACTATACACTGTAGTCAACTAAAACGGCCAGTTTCTCTTACATCTAACAACACGAAATCTAGCGGCTTTAGAAAACACAATGAATACAAATAGATTCAATAGGCGTCCATCAAGGCCGTCAGGTAGTGCACATCGTACATTTCGTCCAAGTGGAGGCTTCGATGGTGGCAGCTCGAGAGGTCGTACGCCGAGACCTGTGCGGCGCGGAGCGATGATGGGTCAATTCATACATCCATCGAAATTCGTTCACAAGGCGATCATCACTGAGGAAGTCGAGCATTTCATACCCGAACATAAGTTCGATGATTTTCTGATAGATCCGACTTTGAAATCTAGGATTACCTCCAAGGGTTATATATCTCCAACGCCGATTCAAGACAAATCCATCCCACATATATTGAAGGGCCAGGACCTCGTCGGTATCGCCAATACTGGTACTGGCAAAACTGCGGCTTTTCTCATTCCTCTCATACACAAAGTTCTACAGAATCCGACGAAGGAACAAGTTTTGATCATCGTTCCTACTCGTGAGTTGGCTATCCAGATCGATCAGGAATTCAAGGAATTCTCCAGGGGCATGAAGATGTTCTCAGTCTGTTGTGTTGGTGGAATGTCGATCGGCAAGCAGATCCAAGCACTCAGGTATCACAATAGTTTCATCATCGGTACTCCAGGACGTTTGAAAGATCTCATCGACCGCAAATTGATCAAACCAGCAACATTCAAGACGATCGTCCTCGATGAAGCTGACCGCATGCTAGACATGGGATTCGTCGCTGATATGCGTTTCGTCATGTCGCTCATGCCCAAGGATAGGCATACATTATTCTTCTCCGCGACGATCACTAACGACGTGGAGCACCTGATCAGGGAATTTCTGAAAGACCCAGTACGTATCTCGGTAAAGACTGGCGAAACAGCAAAGAATGTCGACCAAGATGTCGTTAAGGTAGCTCTCGGCAAGAACAAGTTCGACGTACTTCATGATCTCTTGAGTCAAAAAGAGTTCAGCAAGGTCCTCATTTTCGGTCGCACCAAGCATGGCGTCGAGAAGCTCTCTCAGATGTTGCTCGCCAAAGGTTTGATGGCCGAGTCTATTCATGGCAACAAGAATCATGGCAAACGTCAGCAAGCCCTGCGCTCATTCAAGGAAGGTACTGTTCAAGTCCTCGTCGCCACCGACGTCGCCGCTCGCGGCCTAGATATTCCAGACGTCACTCATGTCATCAACTTTGATATTCCTGCTACTTATGAAGATTACGTTCACCGTATCGGCAGAACTGGAAGAGGTGATAAGAAAGGGAAAGCGCTAACATTTGTCTAGCTCGGTCGTTCGATGGTGAGGTGTGGAGGGGTTACGAATATGCCGATGTCAGAATATGCCGAGAGACAACTACGTACGATTAGGGTACAATAGACGCATCTTGAAGAAAGAACTCGAAATCGGCATACCGGTCATCGTAGTCATTGCCGCAGGCTTTCTCGTATGGGCATTACTCACTGGTCAGACGATCTCTGTGAAAATGGAACCCCAGTCGCCTTACGGACCGCATGCGCCGGTAACCAAACCTGAGACATCAAAGACTCCCACGACTCCGCCAAAACCACCAAGCATACCTGTAGAGATCACACAGAGATCACAGGAAGTTTTCTCGTATGCGCACGGAACGGTCATGGCAGATGGTAAGATCTTTATCGGCATGGCGTCGAGAAGCGGCAATCCGTTTCCGACCAATCAGCTCTATGTATTCACGGATCCTAGCGACCTCAAGCAATTCCGCATCATCTCGATACCACGAGCTGGAGATATTGAGACGATGATCTACGATGAGAAGAATGACAAGGTCTATTTCACACTCTCAAATAATGGCTCGCTGGAGATCTACAGGATCGATCCTAGGACATTTTACGTTTCGACTGTGATCAGCACGACTTCAGTGAATATCGGAATGAAGCCTGCTATCACAACGGATGGTAAATACATATATGGAATAACTTACACGAATCCGTCCACGGTATTCAAAGTTGGCATCTATGGTACACCGCTCATAGTGAGCTCCGAAGACCATATCAGCAATGGACATTCCGCGGCGATCGGCATATATGGTTCATCAACAGAATTATATTTTGGCGGCGGTGAGGCGGATCTATTTGAAAAGGTGAATGGCGAAGATCTGTCATCGATCAGCAAATTGTATTTCCCGGGGTGTTCGATCACAGACGATACGCCGTACCAAAAAACGAGCGATGTGGGTGGATATGTATACCTCGGCTGTGAGCGTCAACCTTATGGATATAGGGTGAAGACAGATGATATGAGCTTTGTCAGATTTGCACTGCCTGGAAACTCATTTGGCATGAATATTTTTGGTAATGATCTGTACAATGCCGCGCAAGACGCAAATTATGACGTTTTCAGGAATATGGATATATCTTCGCCAAAGCGGTACTATGTCGGACAGGATATTCAGTTAAATGAATTGTTCATGGCGACTTCGTCGATCTCGGTTCCAGTAGCTGTTGAGGCCGCTACTGTCGCGGCCGTTGCCGCTGTTGAGGCCGCTACTGTCGCGGGTTCGACTACGGATAGTGTCACGTCGACGACAACCGCTTCGGTGGTGGCATCTTCAACTGTTGCATCGACGACAACGCCGCTGGAGGTACAAAAACAACGGAGCCTCTTCTTTACAGGCTGGTGGGGTGTGAAGGGATTGTTCGAAGTCGCTGGTATTTAGATATGTATGAAGAATTAATTATCAAATAAAATAGATTTATGGAAGATCATCCACCAATAACTGTCTTCGGTCTCGGACGCATGGGTGCGCAGATCGATCGTATCGAAGCCGCGCATCTTCTGGATCATGCTCCCGCACGCCGTCGTCGACGATTTCCTGTTTGGCAGGTTGCGGATCATCAGGAGCTGGTCATTTCGTCAAGATGGTGCATAATGGGATCGAGTACGGCATGATGGAGGCTGATGGTAAGGAACGAATCTGTCGATCCGAAGAACCAGAAAAAGTATTCGAACAAGATCGTCGCTCTCATGAGAAAGCAGTTTGGTGGACATGTGGCGCATAAAAAAGCATAAGGTATAAAGTATAGAGAGCCTAAGACTATGGCAATCCAATATAAGAATCAATATATTCCAGATGGTGCGCGAGACCTCGCAAAACGCATTTTGTCGTATTTGGATGAGGGAAAGCGTGTTTTGTGGCTTATCTGTGGCGGTTCGAATATACCTATTTCAGTGGAAGTTTTAAATATAATAAAAAAAGCAGCGCAAAGCCCGACGGATTCTCATGACGAGGAAATCGTGAGACAAAATCTCGATGTAAATGGTGAATATGTAAAGCCCATAAACCTGAAGGATCTCACAGTCATGTTGACAGATGAGCGTTATAGTTCTATCAATCATCCTGAATCAAATTGGAGACATTTGAAGGAAGGCGGATTTGATTTTGATGTTGTCACTGCTATCCCAGTTTTGATTGGCAAGTCATTCGAGGAGACTACGAAAATGTATGGCGTGAATTTGCGCGACGCATGGAGTGAAGCTGACATCGTGATCGGTCAATTTGGCATCGGTGTAGATGGTCATATCGCAGGTGTCCTACCGAGAACTATGGGAGTAGCGAGTCCAGGAACTGTCGTTTCTTACGAAGCGGGGAAGTTTAGAAGGATGACGATGACACTAGCAACTATAGCGAAATTGGATTGCGCATACGTTTTTGCATATGGTGAATCAAAAAAAGAGGCTATGAATAATTTGAAAGAAGATCTCACAGAGGAGGCGCAACCTGCGCAAGTTTTGAAGAGAGTGAAGGATGTGACTATCTTTACTGACACGATTTAGTTGTGTTCTAACTCGTTATCCACAGCTATATAGTTGACAGGTGAACACCCGTTCACCTATAATGTCTGTGTATTAGAAGCGCCCCAAATTACTAATTATCAATTATCCGTTGCCAACTACTTATATTAACTATTATGAGCAAACATCAAACAATCAGGGCTATTCGAACAGAGATAGAGAAGCTCAATCGTGAGATCGATATCTGTATCATCAAAGGCATCCCTTACGCTCGTCAGGCTTTTCGACACAAAAATCTACGCGCGCAGTTGACCAGGATGACTCCTAGTAAATTTAGTTTTATTGGCAGTTTGATCAGTACATTTTTGTTTTAAACATGAATAACTACGGAGACAAAATAATCAAATTCTACCGCGAGACGAAACGTATGCCTTCGTATGCGGAGATCATGAAGCTGCTCGGTTTCAAGTCCAAGAACGCCGTCTATAAACTCGTCAACAAACTTGTTGGCGAGGGCATGTTAGACAAAGACTCCAGTGGCCGCCTCGTGCCGAACAAGCTATTTGGCGAAGTGCCGGTTTTGGGACTCGTGGAGGCCGGTTTTCCGACAGCGGCAGAAGAGGAGCTCGTAGACACCATGAGCATCGACGAATATCTGATAGAACACAAAGAGGCCACTTACATGTTGGAGGTAAAAGGTGACTCGATGATAGATGCAGGCATTCAGGAGGGAGATCTGGTCATAGCGGAACGCGGCAGAGAACCCAAGTTGGGTGACATAGTTATCGCTGAGGTCGATCAGGGTTGGACGATGAAATATTATAGGAAGACGAACGGCAAAGTATGGCTCGAACCAGCGAACAAAGCTTACCCACCTATTTATCCGGAGCAGGACTTGAAGATTGCCGCGGTAGTGAAAGGAGTGATTAGGAAATATTAAAGGCATAGCATTTCATAGGGATACCGTTTCTCGGGAGGGTGTAGGTAACAATCAGTGTTGTTGACCATACATAGCGCATCGTACAAAGCTATTTGATATTACAGATCACATTTAATTCGTCTATATCACTAGTCGTTAGTTTTGAATTCGTTCCTTCATTCAGGTAATACATGACTGCTCCAGGATCATTTACATGATCGAGTCCTAGTGCGTGACCAAACTCATGTTCCATGACACGCACCAGCTGGTTCTCGTTCTTGAATTCATAGATATTGATACGCTTACCGTCTATGTCCTCGACGTATTCGCCTTCATTGAATTGTTCTCCGGCAGAGGCGCCGACAGCGTTGTATGCATTTACATTGATGTTCAATTTCTTCGCCAAAGCATTTAGTTGGTTAGCAGCAGAATTCAACGTATGAACTGACTGATTGAATGTATCACGATCACGGTTGTATGAATCGATCTCGGCTTGCGTAGCATCTCCTGACTGTTGCAATGTCCGATATTTCGTTTCCAGCGCTGTCTTGTTAACCGTATACTGTTTCATCAATGATTCGTATCGGACTTTGAGTACGTTGTAGTCGGCCTTACTGCTAGTGATGACATTGTCTATCTCTTTCTGTTGTGCGGTCGCTTGCTGGCGATAGTCATAGATGAAGTTAACCTTCAATCGAGAATTTGCATCATATTTTATCAATGTCTTGTCTAGTACATCATTCCAGACTTTCGATGCTGATTCTATATCGTATATGAGCTGCTGGCTAGTGACGCCGAACCTACTATCGAGGGTGCCTATAGAGTAAGTTATCGGCTTCGAACAGGGGGCAGGAGAGAGACCTAGGATGTCCTTAAGCTCCGGTGAGACATTTATGATGAGACCTAGGGCGGTAAAGATGATCAGTAAGTAAAGAAAGTTCTTCATCTGAATATTACTACTCCATATGGGGTAACATCATTTTACCCAGAAATCATACTAAAGGAAAGCGGAGGTATAGAATTGTGACGGGGTCTTCTCGAACGACCGATTGACAATATGTGTGAATTGGTAGAATATCAATGCAAACAAAAGATCCTTTACATATAGGAGTAATTTATGAATGACATGTCATCGGATATCGCAAGGTCGTCATCGGTTGACGAAAATGGACATCTCTGTGCATTGAAAATATATTTGTCCGAAATCAGAAGGATGACGCTGCTCACGCGTCAGGAGGAGATCGATCTGGCAGTAAGGATGAAAGATGGCGATAGAGTAGCTCGCGAACTCATGATCACGTCAAACCTACTGCTGGTCGTCAAGATCGCCCGAAATTATGAAGGAATCGGTCTCTCACTTCTCGAATTGATCCAAGAGGGAAACATCGGCCTGATGAAGGCCATCGAGAGGTTCGATCCGACGAAAGAGGTGAGAGTTTCAACGTACGCATCGGTGTGGATCATGCAGGCGATAAAGCACGCCTTGACAAAATGGAGTAAAATGATCCGTCTGCCAGCAAGTATGCTGGGAAAGATCACTCGAATGAGTCGAGTGATCGATAGTCTCTGCCAGACTCTAGGTCGCGAACCGCAAATACATGAGATAGCTTTCGCACTGGGTATCAAGGAGTGTAAAGTTCGAGAAATGCAGGCTATCAACATTCGGCCAATCTCTCTCGATTTGGTATCGCGAAATTCTGAGACAAACATTGGAGAAATGATTGCCGATACACATTGTGTTGATCCTGCAGATCACGCGATACGGCAATCTGATCTCTCACGCCTGGCAACTTTCATGAGTTGTCTGTCTCCTCTGGAACAACGCATAATCCGCCTTCGGTACGGGCTTGATAACGGAGGCGAAGAGATGACGTGTGATGGCATTGGAATGATACATTCTGTATCTGGAGAATGGATACGCCAAATCGAACAGTTGTGCCTTCTCAAGTTGAGATCGATGATGATGGGTACGGCCTATGTCAGGCCTCGTAGGAAGAAGAAACGTTCAATGAGTCATGTTCGCGTCTGATTTTGATGGGGAAGTGGGGCGGCGCTGTTCGCCTGACGCTGACGATCATTGACTCATTCTCCTGCTTCGAAGAACCATGAGATGAAGCATGCATGTTACTTCAGGGCAGTATAATCACTAGAATGAATTATCTCAGCGTTGCTAACATGGCGACGCTGTTTTTTTGTACTAGAAATACTAAGGATATTTGTGGCTGTGGATAAGTCACATAAAAAGGTCAAAAATAGCCTTAAATAGCTTATGGTTCATCGACTTATACAATATTTTGTTCAAACGCTTGCAATAAATAATGAAAGGTGCTACTATTTCAGTGTTATCAGTAATACCCAAATATTATGTTACATTCAATATCTTGTAAAAATTTCTACTCTTTTGGCGATATAACCGCTCTAAGTTTTGTAGTGAATGACAATGCACCACAGAACAATGGGTATTTTACCGCACCATCTGGAGTGCGCCTCTCAAAAGTTGAAACAGTTATCGGCCCAAACGCTTCAGGAAAGACAAACCTCCTAAAGACTGTTCCGTTTCTAAAATGGCTTATCGTCGATTCTTTTAATTTGAATCCACAATCCCCAATAATTGTTCGTCCATTTATGTTTGGTGGATATAAAAATAAACCTAGTGAACTTTCTGTCGTATTCGAGATTGCTACAGGTGTATACACTTATAGTTTTGTTCTTGATCAAACAAAGATAATTAGAGAGGAATTGAAATTGACTAGCATGGCAAAAGAAAAGAAGTCTAGTAAAAAGATTTTTTCACGAACGTGGAATGAGACGACTAAACACTATGACCTCGAAGGCGATAATTTCAACCTTCCTAAAGGATTTGAAAATCTATTGCGTACAAATGCGAGTGTTATAGGTGTCGCTATGCGTCTAAATCACAAGGAAAGTCAGGAGATTGCCAATTTCTGGCAGAGTATTGAAACAAATGTTAGTGAGGGTGGCTGGATTGGAGATCATATGTTTATCAATCGAGGTCTCCAGTTAGCTGAGGTTCTAAACTTCTTTGGTGGAAAAGAGGCTCTAAAAAAAGAAGCTGAAAAACTTCTTGCACGTTTCGATCTTGGACTAAATGCATTTGAAATTAAAAAAGAGAAACAAGAAAATGGAGTTTCAATGAGTGTGCAAGTGTCTCACTCATTTGGTGATCAAAAAGAGATGTTGCCGATTCAGTATGAATCTTCAGGTACAAAGCAGTTGTTCATTCTCCTTAAACACATCTTGCAAGCGCTTAGTAGTGGCGGTGTTGTTATTCTAGATGAGTTTGATGTTAACCTGCATCCAGAAATGATGTTGGCTCTATTTGATTTGTTTATTGATCCAAATACAAATGAAAAACAGGCTCAACTTCTATTCAGTACACACAATCATTATATTTTAAGTAAGCTAGATAAATACCAAGTAACTCTTATTGAGAAAAATGATAAAGGTATGAGTGAGTCTTGGCGCCTAGATGAGATGACTGGTGTACGAGCAGATGATAATTACTACACAAAGTACATTGCTGGTGCTTATGGGGCTATTCCTAAAATATAAATGCCATGTCTAGGACCAACCCATTCAAGAAGAAAAGACGAGCAGCAAATAGAACCCTATTAGTTTTTGGCGAGGGTATGTGTGAAGAAATGTTCCTAAAGCATATCAAAGGTCTTTACTCATACAGTGCAAACATTGCAGTTACGGTCCGAAAAGGAAAAGGCGGTACGGCTGTAGATATGGTAATTGATTCTGATAAAATCCCTGGTGACTTTGAAAAGAAAGTTGTTGTTCTGGATAACGACAAGAGTAAAGAGGAAATGCAACAAGCAAGGAAAGAAGCTAAAAGTCGAGGAATCATCTTGATTGAAAACACCCCTTGTATCGAAGCTCTCCTGCTTTCGATTCTAGAATCCGGTACCGATTTTTCTTCAAAGACATCTGCGTGGTGCAAGAAAGAATTTGAATCAAAATATATTGATAAGAAAAAACGTTCTAATCCTGATGAATACGACAAACATTTTCCTAAAAAGATACTTGATTCCAAGCGTACCAGTGTTAAAGAACTTAATACGATAATTCTTCTTATGGAAGGTAAATCAAAATAAATATATGATACCAAAAGGTACGATTAGAAAAGTTGGAGAATATTATTTTGGCAATCCAAATTATCGGAATGATATTTTTCGTGGACTAAGCGAGTTTTTTGGTAAAAATATCCCCAATAATGATGAACCATTATTTAACGAATGGATGACATACAATTTTATTTTTTCTGACGGAAAAACTATGCTAGAGAAATTTTATAATGAAAATCCATTAAATATCCCATTATATAGGAGAGAAATATATAAAACATTGACAGAGAATTATTACGGTTTATTTGAAGTATTAGAAGTTGTACCTTTTAAGAGTCTAAAATTGAGGAGACTGAGTGATAAAAAAATATTTGATGTGTCAGAAATCTCACTTACTATGGAAATAGAAATTGGCGATGTTTTTATTACTAGAGTTGCAAAGATTATCGATCATTATCAATTGGTTGGAGCTGATGGAAAAGCTATAAAATCTAGTCAAGCAAAAAGTAAAAAAGAAAGAGAGGTCTTTTTGAAACAAATGGAATCTATAAAAATAGATACACCTAAGGATGCTCTAGCTTTTTGTAAGATGTATTTCTAATTTATTTTTTGCTCGACATGGCGCGCGAGATGCGCGCCTTTTGGCAAAATTATTTAATTGCCAATAAAGAGCACATTTATATCCCGAATTATAGGGACGGGTTGTTCAAGATTACGCAGCCAAGTGAGGCGGAGATGGCGGAGTTTGTTCGATAATTGACTTCAAAAAGCCTTCGATCAATGATCTAGGTAATGAAAAGTAAGACAAAGAAATTTCCAAAGCACGCATGCCAATTTTGTGGCTGTGAACGTAAGTTTGTAGAAACAATTATTGACGATGAGTTTATCTGGGACGAGAAATATCAAATGTATGTGCCAAATGGATTCACTGACGCTTTTGAACATACAGGCTTTATGTATTGCCCAGAGTGTAAAGAGACATGGACCGGATTATAAAAACTAGTGAATAGAAGGTAAAAACAAGGGTCCATTCACTAGTTTTTGCTTAAATTCAGTGAATGCGCACTATTGTTGATTTTGGTGAAATATGCTAATATTGTGACTACAGGTCACCTTTAAGGCGACTTGCAGTATCATAATGGATAATAAACCAACAAAAGGTGAATATTTAGAGGTCTTACTCCGATCTCCTAAAACAATCTTCTCATCAAAAGATGTCTCTTTGTTATGGGGAGAAGAAAGTGATGAGGTAATAAAGAAGAGATTGAATAAATATGTTAAGGCTAGAAAGTTGATTCGTGTTCGCCGTGGCTTTTATGCAAAAGACAAAAATTACGATCGGTTTGAGTTAGCAACCAGAATCAATACTCCATCCTATATTAGCTTTGAAACTGTCTTGACTAGAGAGGGTGTCAATTTTCAATACTACGGAAATATATTTGTTGCATCGTACATAAATCGTGAGATTGATATCGAGGGACAAAAAATAACTTTTGTTCGCATGAAAGATTATGTATTAAGTAACACTACAGGAGTAGAACATACAAGTGAGATTGCTACAGCCTCAACTGAGCGTGCATTTTTGGACCGAGTCTATGTATCAAAGGATTATCACTTCGATAATTTGGCAAATTTGAATTGGGATAAGGTATTTGAGATTTTACCTATCTACCACAATAAAAGATTGGAGAAGAAGATTAAAGAATATTTTAAAAACTATCAGGATAATCAGGTCAAAAATAATAATTTGAAATAATATGACATTAGACTACTCAAAACATAAAAATATCTTATTGCAGATTTTGAAGGATATATATTCTGATACCTCTATTGCTCCCTATTTAGGATTCAAAGGTGGTACTGCTGCTATGATGTTTTATGATTTACCTAGAAATTCTGTTGATTTGGATCTTGATTTGTTAGATGAGTCCAAAGAAAAAGAAGTCTTTGAAAAAATAAATAAGATCGTAAGTAATTACGGCAAAATTACTGATTCATACATGCAGAGATTCAATTTAAAGAATGTTATCTCATACGATGCAAATGCTCAAAAAATTAAAGTTGAGGTGAATCGTCGCCAATTCGGTTCAAAGTATGAAATGAAAACCTTGCTTGGTATTTCTATGCTTGTAATGGTCCAAGAAGATATGTTTGCACATAAGTTAATGGCGATGCTTGAACGAATTGGCAAAACAAGTCGTGACATTTTTGATGTTCAGTATTTTGCTAAAAATAACTGGCCCATTAACAGAAAGATTGTGGAAGAAAGATCGGGGGTTTCTTATAAAGAGGCTTTAGAGAAAGCTATTGGTCAATTGGAGTCAATGGATAATAAACATATTTTGGATGGATTGGGTGAATTGATATCTGATTCACAGAAGGATTCATCTCGTGCAAAATTGAGATTGGATACCATTTTTCAATTGAAGTTAATGCATAGTAACGAAAAATAATTATATGAAAGATGTTACACAGTACACTATTAGTGATATTCAATTGGGTGTTGGTGATGATGAATTCAATAAAGGTTTAAATTTATATAACAAAGGCGCTGTCAATTATATTGAAAAAGATTTTTCAGGCTACAGTGCCATAGTATTAGGGTCTCACGACTATATAGTAAATATGAGTCTGATTTCTCACGATAGAGGAAATTGCAATTGTTATCTTGGTCAAAGAGATGAGCTTTGTAAACATATGATAGCCCTTGCTATAGCCTTGGTTTATAAATTTAGACCAAATGACACAAAGATAATTGACATACCACTTGATCAAGCGATATGTTCTGGACAAAAAAGAGATATTACTGAAGAAGAAGTTAAGAATATTAAATTTGAAATTAAACGAGGGTTGAGTTTTATTAAAAGCTACACAGGGCCATCATCGAAATGGTTTTATTATCAAGATAGTTTAATAAAAGGTTCAAGATTAATTTTGTTGACTCTATCTAAACTGCCAGTTTGTGAAAAATCAGCAGATATTTGTATAGACTTACTAAAAAAACTTGATAAGAAATTATTAAGTGGTGGTATCGATGATTCTGATGGCACGATTGGTGATTTGATGGTGCAGATAGTCGAGGTTTTGAATTTGTTTGTTAGTCTTGATAAAAATATAAAAGATTATATAAAAAATAATTTACCAAAAGGTGAAGTTTTTGATTGGGAAAAAGGATTTGATTTATTAACTATAAAATAGTGAACCTCTAAAACATCAAGCCCTAGTGACGAAACCCCACAAATTGTGAGGTTTCGTCACTAGGGCTCCGGGAGCAGGATTCTCGCCTTACAGGCGCAGTACAGTCTTCGCATTTCTGGCCAGTGCCTTGGCTAGAAATATGCTCAAACTTTTCGAATTCTGCACGCAACTGCCGCAGGGCAGTTGCTTCCCGTCGCAGCTCATTCACTGCGTTCATTCGCTTGCTCCGGGAGCAGGATTCGAACCTGCGACCAATCGCTTAACAGGCGATCGCTCTACCGCTGAGCTATCCCGGAATACACTTCGTATTGCTCGTACAGCGAACAATGTATCATAATTAGCAATTGATCACAATCTGAGCGTTCATCTGAGTGACATCTCTGCACCATCATACTGGTCATTATCGTAGGGTGTATTATAGAGTATATGATACCTATGCCAATAACCTCACCCGCAACAAACCTAACATTATCGAGATTGATCCAAGCACTACGAGAGTGGTTGAAGGCGTTGAACCAGAGGGTGTTCATGGCAATGGAACGAGTTAGGTGATAGTGGTTTTGTGATAAAATGAATGTGTGTCGAGAGCCAGATTGATTATAAAATTTGCGTGATAACCAAATACCAAGATGAATACAAATATCAAGATGACGAACACCACGATGACCCCTTCGATCTCTGAGTATGTTGCAAAGAGACTCAAGAAAGCAGGAAATCTGTTATCAGGCGATCAGTCGGCACAATGCGACGTAGAATTGGCAAAGACAACTTCTCATCACAACAAAGGCGACATATTCAAGGCTGAAGTCCACATCGTCGGTGCGGGCAAAAATCTCTACGCCAGTGCGGAGAAAAATGACCTCTATGCCGCTATAGATGCCGTTCGCGATGATATTGTGAGAGAATTGAAGGCAGGTAAAGGTAAGAGATTGTCTTATATCCGCAGGAGCGGCGCGCGCGTGAAGGATATGGTTAAAGGCCTATGGCCATGGGGCAAGAAGATCAAAGTTTAGAGTCCTCGCACGAAATCAGCATATGACATCTCCTTACTGCCTTCTGGTATGACTTTTTTGATCATCAATTTTACGCCGCTAGACTCTGCATCGAACGAAGCCTCGGTTACTTTTACGCGGATCTTGACACCTCTTCGATCGGCAAAAAAGTACGCTTGGGGCCATTCATGGTATGCCTGGATTTTGCGGAAGATCAGATACTGATCAGTTCTCGGGTCCTCTAGCATCGAGATGTCGATGAACGCGTCTTCTTTGGCGATCTTTTTCGTATATGTCGCTATGGAATGGTTTTGCGGAATAGCCGTCAATCTGCCATCGATCCATTTCGAAATATTTTCAACCAGCAATCTGGTACCAACTATTGCCATCATTTCTTCGAATTCCTCATATTTTGGCCACTCGAGGATCTCGATCTCTTTCTGAACAATGATCGGGCCATGATCCATCTCATCATCGATCTTCATGATGGTTACGCCTGTATTCTTGTTATCTGCCAACATCGCAGAAGGTAACGGAGATGGTCCGCGATATTTTGGGAGGAGTGAAGGGTGGATATTCAATGCACCCTTTGGTGGCACTGCTAGCACGGCGCTCGGGATGATCTTGCCATAAGAAGCAACGATGAATATCTGGATCTTTAGATCAGCTACCTCATTTTTTAGTTCGTCGACAAATTTCGTGTCCAATTTTGCCGCATCGTAGCATTTGATGCTATTTGCTATCGCCCACTGCTTCACGACATTCGGAGTCATCAGTAATTTGCGACCTTGTGGCTTGTCCGGAGTCGTGACGATGAGTGACGGCAGATACTCGAACTTCTTGAGCTCATTCAATACTACGACTGACAGCCTGGAGCTGCCAAAGAACGCATAATTGATTTTGACAGTATTCTCCATAGAAAATTTGGTTTATGAATTAAATTGGGTCGATCAGAACAATTTGGTCAATATACTGGTCCTATTTTCTCTGTAATTCTTCTATCTCCTCCGCACTCATCTCCCAGAGTTCCTTGGCTTTGTCAATAAATAGAATCCCGTTCAGGTGGTCAACTTCATGTTGGAATATCTGAGCCAGGAGGCCACTCGCGCCACGCTCAACTTTCTCGCCTTTTTCGTTGAGTGCCTTTAGAGTCACTTGATCAGAGCGTCGGACTTTGCCATACAACCAACGAACAGAGAGGCATCCTTCCTCGACTTCGCTCTTTTTGCGAGATGATCTCGAAATCTCAGGGTTAATGAAAATGAGATCAGAGCCTTCTCCAGTATAGGTTTTGTCTGCTTGCTTCAAGAGAGAACCGGACACAACGAAAAGCCGAATATTTTGCCCGATCTGTGGTGCGGCAATAGCGATACCATCCTTTTGTTCTCGGAGGGCTTGTTTCATTCGGGATATAGTCTCCTCGATGTTCGCTGTGCCGATCTCTTCCTTTGGGACCGATCGTGCGACTTCACGCAGAACGGGGTGTTCACGTTGGAGGATATTTTGCTGTGTTCCGTCCTTCATTGCTTGAATATAGCAGAATTTCGATCGAATTTCCACAAATTCAATGACACAAATTCAATGATTACAGCAATGTTTCAGGCGCGACCCTAACAGATACTGAAGTCGGCAAAGTGCGCAATCTGGCAACGAGATCCGGGTCGGGCCATAAATGAGATTCGATCTTGATAAGACCATGAATAATGAAATTTCCTTTTATGGTCGAAGTGAAAGCCGGAAATATATCGATCTCGTATGGACCGAGTGACTCCTGAACCTTGATCATCGCTTCCGAGATAGCGTCTTTCTTGCCTTCTATCGTAACCTTCACCAGCGTAGAATATGGCGGATATTTGAATGATCTTCTCTCTTCGAGCGTAGACCGATAGAAGTCAGACAGATTGCCCTTCATCGCATATTCGAAGACTTTTTCCGCCGGCATGCGAGTCTGTACGAGGATCGTCTGAGTAGCGAGCGTGCGCAGACGAGTCACTGTGTGCATGATCTTTTCTTGAATACGAAAATCAGGCAGAGCAAAGAGCGAGTCTAGAGAAGCGCACGCCACATGATCGACTTTGTCTCGTAGATAAGCGAGCGTCATCTCCGTACCGAGAAGGATGCTGCCAGGTCTCGATCGGAATTTTGTCAGAGTCTCACTGATCTGTTTCATCGACTTTGCATTGTCGGCATCGATCTGGAAGATATCTACTGAAGGAAATTTGCCATATATCTCTTCCTTGACTCTATCGATGCCAATACCGATCGTCGTCAGTTTCCAGCTCCCGCAATTGACGCATGTCTCATCAGCGCTACGGCGTTCTCCGCACTTGTGACACATGAAGAAATTCCTGCCAGATTCCTTGGATGTATGCAAGACCACTGGCGTCGAGCATTGTTTGCAGAAAACTACCGATTGGCAATCGCCACAGACAGTCGTTGGTGAGTATCCTCGCCTAGTATTGTAGATAAATAGATGAGTGTTGTCTGTAATATTTTTCTGGATCAGGTTTTCCATCTGTGGAGACAAAACACGAAATTCCTTGAGAGAGGTATTGTCAACTCCGGTGACACCTGAATTTTGGATCCTCGGGCGGCGCATATCGATGAGCATATCGCGAGCAGTTGAGATGGAACGCCACTTGAATGGAGATCCTTCGTGTAGCTCATGCATACCCAGGCGATATAGAGTCTCTGTGCGCAGGATGTTGTCAGCGAGATAGACTGTCTGATCGCGTTTACGTGCCAGATATTCGAGCGCGTATCTGGAGTCTACATACGGAGATTTCCTGGATATCCAGTCACGGCTATTTTCTCTCTCTATGATGATGAGATCGATATCGCCACGTGGCAATAGCGAATATTGGCTAGTGGCAATGACTACGATAGGGTGATCAGTATCCGAGATTTTCTGCCAGACATCGATCATCTTCTTTGACGTAAGCCCACCATGCAGGACGAAGATGTACCCCTCGATACCTTTTTCGAGGGAAGTGAAGAGGTATCTGACCTCCTCAGCCGTCGGCGCGTAGATAGCGAGCGACCTCTTGCGCGCGAATTCTTGCCTGATCATGCTCCTCCATGACCCCATCCTATCAGGATCATCTCCTTGGACGGCATATATCCCATCCTTGGTCGAGCTATATTCCATGGCGATATTGCTCGGTATATTCAATGCATCCTGTCGAGGCAATGGAGCCGGTATCTTGTGAGTATTTTCCAAAATATCCGGAGATATGAGCGAGTAGATGATCGCGCCCACTGTCGTCGCATAATAGTCAGATAGTGTTTTGCATGTTTCGATAAATTGAGTTGGGAAAAACATCGTCGTCCTGACCTTTCCTAGCTTTCGTATGATGAATGAAGCTTTCTTGATAGAAGATTTCTGATCGAGAGCAGGTTTGATTGCCGTTACTATGGCGTGGATAGATTTGGAGCGTAAAGGCACGGAAACTACGGCACCCAGTGGAACATCTGAAGCAGTGAAGTACGATAGTTCTTTCGCGACCTTGCTCCGTGTTAGCGGTATGACCGTGATGATATTCATCTGGTATTTATACCATTGTTTGGTGTTTTTTTATACATAATACTTTGCTATACTTCCTCGTGCGGAGGTCTACCCTCCGACATTCTTATGAACAGAGATACATTCATTATCGAAGGATTGGCCGGAAAAAAATCACTGAAAGGCACCATCAAGGTGAATGGCGCGAAGAATGCCGCTCTCAAGGCTATGGCGGCAGCTGTCCTTTTCGATGGACCGGTTGAGCTGCGGAATATTCCCGATACAGAAGACGTGCATACGATGAGAGCAATCCTCGAAAAGATGGGCTCATCAGTGGATTTTAATTCTAACGATTCAACTAGGACAATGACTATCGACCCGACTGGCATAGTTTCAACTACTATTGACGCGAGACTGGCGGGCGCGATGCGGTCATCAGTTGTCCTCTCAGGTCCAACGCTTGCTCGCTTTGGAAGTGTGACTTTTCCAGCACCGGGCGGCTGTGTCATCGGAGCGCGACCAATCGATCAATTTATAAAAGGTTATGAGAAGATGGGGGCAGTAGTCACAGAGGATGATCATATATACACAATAGAGATTGATCAGCGTGGAGAAAGGAGTATGGAGAATGGCGGGGGAAATAGAAAAGAAGTTATGATCAACTTCGAGAGAAAGACTGTTGGAGGTACGGAAACCATGATGATGGCTTCTGTTCTCGGTGACGGCATTGTCACATTGAAAAATTGCGCCCAGGAACCAGAGATCGTCGATGTCGCTCAGTGGTTGAATGCTTGCGGTGCCGAGATCTGCGGCGCTGGCACCGAAAAGATCGTCATCCAAGGTACGAAAGGTCGATTGCTATCACCAAAGATACCATATATCGCCATGCCGGATCGCGTCGAGGCGGGAAGTTATTTGATCCTCGGCGCGTTATGCGCGAGCGACCTTACATTGACCGATTGTAGGCCGGATCATCTAAAGACATTGATCGATCATCTGAGATCATCAGGTGTGCCAATCTCAGTTTCTGATACGACTATTTCGATAACTCAAAATACTGAGTCGAATGCCGTGTTCAAGTCATTCGATGTGATAACCAAAGAATATCCGGGATTTGCTACTGATTTCCAGCCTCAGATCGTTACATATCTCACTCAAGTGAGCGGCCGATCGAAAGTCACTGAAAATATCTTTGAAGGCAGGTTCAAATATGTCGCTGATCTGCAGAAGCTCGGTGCGAATATGGAGATGGTAGATCCGCAGACTATCACGATAGAAGGCCCGAGCATATTCAGAGCGTCATCAAGCCAATCAGGTAACGTAACTCCAAACGGAACGACCATGGATCTGTGTGCACATGACCTGCGTGCCGGATTTGCTGTTGTTATGGCAGCGTTAGTTGGAGAGGGTAAGTTCCTGGTAAATAATGTCTATTTGATAGACAGAGGATATGAAAAACTGGAAGAAAGATTGACGTCGCTCGGTGTTAATATCAAACGATTGTGATATAGTCTAGCGTACTTATGAGCATATTTTCACCACGATTGGGCATCGACCTCGGGACTGCAAATACTCTAGTTTTCGTGCCTAAAAAGGGTATAGTTCTAAATGAACCATCCGTAGTTGCTATCTCGATAGTTGATAGGAAAGTTCTGGCCGTGGGCAATCAGGCGAAGGAAATGATCGGCAGAACTCCAGATGGCATCATCGCATACAGACCGATGCGGGATGGTGTGATCGCTGACTATCGCGTCACTGAGGCGATGCTCCGATATTTCATCGACCAGGCTCTCGGCAAATTTAGTTTTTTCAAACCGGACGTCATGGTCTCTGTTCCGGCTAGCATCACATCGACAGAGCGACGTGCTGTCATCGAGGCGGCTCTCCGCGCCGGTGCCAAGAATGCCTACGTCGTGAAGGAACCGATCCTTGCAGCGATCGGTGCGGGCATACCGATCCAAGAAGCAAAAGGTCACATGGTCGTCGATATCGGTGGCGGAACGACAGATGTCGCAGTGATCTCTCTAGGCGGTATCGTCTCGTCAAATTCTGTCAAATGTGCCGGAAACAAACTCGATGCAGCTATCGCTGACTATGTGAAGAGGACATTTAACCTAGCGATCGGTGATCATATGGCGGAGATCATCAAGATCACGATAGGTTCAGCGATCCCGCTAGATCAGGAACTCGGCATGATGGTCAAAGGTCGTGATTTCATCTCCGGACTGCCACGTTCTACTGAGATAAAGACGAATGAGATAGTGAAAGCTCTAGCGTTACCCCTACGTGATATGGTCAAGGCGATCAAAGATGTCTTGCAGGAAACTCCTCCAGAACTCGCTGCAGATATCATCGATCAGGGAATTATCATGACCGGTGGATCATCTATGCTTCGCAATCTGCCCGAATTGATCTATCGACGAACTGGTGTGAAGGCCAAGTTAGCTGATGAACCTCTGCTTTGTGTGGTCAAAGGAACTGGAACAGTTTTGGATCATTTGGAAAGTTACAAGAAGACGATTATAGCCAAGAAATAGGCCATATTTTGATTACTTTAGATATACAATGACCCTATGAATCTCGCAGATCAGCTCAAAACTCTTTCTCACCACGCTTACGCCCTGATTGGTGGCGAAGATGTGCAGACCGAATTGATTTCAATATTGGAAACTCAGCATTCCGTTCGAGTCCACGGGAATCAAGATCTCTACACCAGAATATTTACGAATATGACCATAGATGACGCCCGCGAAGTGAAAGCGGCCCATATCATGCGTCCCGTTAGTCAAAATGGCCGGAAAATATTCATACTACAGATGAACAGTATCACCGTCGAAGCACAGAATGCATTACTCAAATTACTCGAAGAGCCGGCAGGATACGCGATATTCTTTATAATCATCCCTTCAAGTCATCTCTTGATACCAACGGTCAAGTCGCGCATGGAGCTCATCATGAGCGACGATCGAGCATCGGTCGGTAAAATTACAGGGGAAGACATAGAAATAGCCGCGGAAGCAGAAAAGTTCGTCAGAACATCTACGACGAAACGGTTGGAGATCGTCAAATCACTTACGGACATGATCACGAAGGAAAAGAAGACGAAACGAGACGCCATAGACCTGTTGAATGCTATGCAGGCGTCCATTTATAGAGAAAAAGGAGTAAAAATAGGACACTCCTCATTGGCATCGATAGAGATAGCACGCAAGTACATGGATGATAGATCGGCATCTATGAAGATGCTACTAGAATACATCGCGTTAAGCATATGAAATAGTATTTCGAAATCTCACATATTTCACTTTCATGTATGATATACTGACAAAGTGATGAGGTTTGTTTATCAATCATTAATTTCAAAATTTTATGTACGATTTCAACCCTTTTAAAAAACAGCTGGCGGGCGTTGAGGAATGGACGAAGAAAGAACTCCAACAGATCAGGACAGGACAGGCATCTCCAGCGATTCTAGATGGTGTCAAAGTCGAGATCTATGGCGCTCCGATGGGACTCAAGGAAGTTGCGAGCATCGTCATCGAAGGCGCGAGAACTCTACGAATAGCTCCGTGGGACAAGAGTCAGACAAAGGAGATAGAAAAAGCCATCACTGTTGCAAATCTCGGTCTTTCCGTCGTAGTTGATGACCAAGGGCTCCGGGTGAATTTCCCTGAACTTACGGCTGACAGACGTGCCAGTTTTGCCAAGCTAGCCAAGGATAAGGTAGAAGAGGCAAAGAAACAGGTCCGTCAGCACCGCGATTTCATCATCAAGGACCTAACTGCCAAGGAAAAGGGCGGCGGTTATGGTAAAGACGACATCTTTCGTCTCAAAGGCGACACCCAGAAACTAGTCGATGAGTTGGTAAGGAAACTGGACGCGATGTATGAGAAGAAAGAGAAGGAAGTGTTAGGGCAGTAAACAGTATAATGACAGCCATCATCTTTATCATCGTCCTCGCCGTTCTCATCTTTGTTCACGAACTCGGGCATTTTTTGTTGGCGAGATGGAATGGGATCCGAGTTGACGCATTCAAGATCGGCTTTGGGCCGAAAATATTTTCGTGGAAACGTGGAGGGACGGAGTATGGCGTCAATCTGATACCATTTGGTGGTTTTGTGAAGATCCATGGTGAAAATCCGGACGACGATTCTATAAACGGACCCGACAAAGAGCGCAGTTTTGTACATAAGAATAGATGGAGACAAACGAGCGTGCTCGTCGCAGGTGTAGCATTCAATTTCCTTTTCGCATGGCTGCTATACATCATCGTATTTAATGTCGGTGTAACTGCTACTCCGGATGGTTTTCTGAAATATGCCGATCATTTTACAAATGATCGAGTGATGATCACCGATGTGAACCCAGGATCCCCATCTGATGTTGCCGGCCTCAAAGCTGGCGATGTTATCACTGCCGTTCATGATGTTAGTGGTCAAGCCGTGAACAAGGTCAGTGATATTCAGAATTCCATCAATGTGAGTCAGGGCAAGCCTATCGCCTTCGATCTAAAGAGAGGCGATAAGGTGAGATCCCTAACAATATCGCCAAAGTCCGGCATCATCGAAGGCAAGTACGCTGTCGGTATCGCTATGCAAGATGTCGCTGATCTCAGGCTTCCATTTTTCACCTCTATTTATGAAGGTGGACACTACACCATCGTCATGATTCGCGACACGATAGTCGGTCTCGCGACATTTATTGGCAATATTTTTAGCGGTACGGCCAAGTTTTCTGATGTCTCCGGTCCGATCGGTATCGCGGGTATCGTCGGGAACGCGGCCGAGCTCGGTTTTACATACCTACTCATGATCACAGCTCTCATCTCCGTCAATCTCGGAGTCATCAATCTGATACCATTTCCTGCGCTCGATGGTGGGAGGACGCTATTTGTCATCATAGAAGGCATCACTCGACGCAGGATTCATATAAAGTTTTTCAATGTTGTCAATATCATTGGCTTTTCGTTACTGATGTTGCTCATGGTCGTGGTAACGTATAAAGATATTGTGAAGCTGATAAAATAGTACTATCATATCTGCATGAAACAATCCCAACTATTCACCAAGACTCGCCGCGAGGCACCGAAAGATGAGGTTTCCAAAAATGCGCAACTATTGATTCGCGCTGGTTTTATCCACAAAGAGATGGCTGGGGTGTACGATTTCTTGCCTCTAGGATTACGGACATTGAATAAGATCGTGAATATCATCCGTGAAGAGATGAATGCGATAGGTGGTGAAGAGATGTATATGTCTGCGCTCCAGGATAAAGCAAAATGGGAAGCAACTGATCGTTGGGACGATGAAAAATTGGATATCTGGTTCAAAACAAAACTTAAGAATGGCACTGAAGTCGGACTGGGTTTCACACATGAAGAAGCTTTGACATCCATCATGAAGGATCATATTCGTTCATATAAGGATCTCCCCAAAGCTGTCTACCAATTCCAGAACAAATTTAGAAATGAGGCACGCGCGAAATCAGGCATCCTGCGAGGCCGAGAGTTCCTCATGAAGGATCTGTACTCATTTAATGTCGATCTGAAGTCGCACAATGAATACCATGAGAAAGCTAGATCGGCATACATGAAGATCTACGAACGACTGGGGATCGGCTCTCTCACATATGTAACATTTGCGAGCGGTGGCACCTTTTCGAAATATTCTCATGAATTTCAAACGCTATGCGAGGCCGGAGAAGATATCATATACGTACATGAAGCAAGGAAGATAGCCATCAACAAAGAAGTACTTACGGAAGAGGTGTTGAAGGATCTCGGTGTAAAGCGTGCAGATCTACAGGAACGCAAAGCCATAGAGGTTGGAAATATATTTAGCCTCGGCACGAAATTCTCTGATGCTCTCGGGCTGAATTATGGTGATGAAAAGGGCGCATTGAAGCCAGTCGTTATGGGTTGTTACGGCATCGGTCCGAGTCGTGTCATGGGCACGATCGCGGAAGTATGGTCCGATGACAAAGGACTCATCTGGCCAGAGTCTGTAGCGCCATTCAAGGTGCATCTAGTGGCATTGCTCGGTTCAGATGATAAGGTAAAGAAGGCTGCCGATGACTTGTATGACTCATTGACCACAAAGGGTATAGAAGTCCTTTATGATGATCGTGACTGTGGCGCTGGCGAGAAATTTGGCGATAGCGATCTTATCGGTATTCCATGGAGGTATGTCATAAGTGAAAAAACTCTGGCGTCAGATTCTATCGAAATAAAGGAGAGAAAGACTGGCAAGGTAGAGATGAAGAAGATGGCAAGTTTCTTGTAATGAAAATCAATAGTATGGTAATGTTGGGGCATGTTCAATGAACTGAAACGCAAGATATTTTCCCGAACATCCAATGACATCGGCATTGATCTCGGTACGGCGAATACTCTCGTATATGTGCGAGGCAAAGGTATCGTCGTAAATGAGCCTTCTGTCGTTGCTGTAAACCAGAAGACTGGCCAGGTCGTCGCCGTTGGCAATGCTGCCAAGGAAATGCTCGGCCGTACACCTGCTCATATCATTGCCATCAAACCACTCGTTGACGGTGTGATCTCCGACTTTGAGGTCACCGAGGCGATGCTCTCATATTTTATGAAGCTGGCAGGTGAATTTATGCCAAAAAAATATTTGGGTCCGCGAGTGGTCGTCAGTGTGCCATCTGGCGTGACGAATGTGGAAGTCCGCGCCGTGCGTGATGCTACGAAGAATGCGGGCGCGCGCGAAGTATTTATCATCGAACAGCCGATGGCAGGAGCGATCGGTATACGACTGCCGGTTCACGAACCAGTCGGGAGCATGGTCATCGATATTGGTGGCGGCACGACAGACATCGCGGTGATCTCGTTAGGAGGCATCGTACGTTCGAAAAACTTGAAGATCGCCGGAGACAAACTGAACAATGATATCATTTCCTATATTCGAAATGAATTCAAGATCTTGATCGGTGAAACGACTGCGGAACAAGTGAAACTGGCGGTGGGAACGGTTCTTCCAGGCGATCTTATAGAGACGACCATACGTGGGCGCGACCTTATCACCGGGCTCCCGAGGGAGGTGATCATCACTGACGGAGATATTCGCGAGGCCATGACGCAGTCGATAGAGACGCTGGTGGCCTCGGCTAGAGAAGTCCTGGAGACGACACCACCCGAAATCTTGGCCGATATCATGATACGCGGCGTTCATATGGTTGGGGGCGGAGCTCTCATACGCGGATTGGATGACCTTCTTTCACAGACACTGAAACTGCCAGTGACGATATCGGAGGAACCGTTGACCGCGATTGCTCGAGGAACCGGCATCATCCTGGAAGATCTGGAGAGATATCGATCTGTACTTATAGAAACTGACGATGACATATATTCAAATTCCTAACATGAGAAGGAGTGGGAGTGTACGAGCTGTCACGATCACGGTGTCGATCATGATGATCGTCATCATCGCTGTTCGCTTTGCGTTCCCTAGCGTATTTCCCGGATTATTCACGGCGGTCGCCAGGCCTTTTTGGCGCGTGGAATATTCCATTTCGAGCGGACAGCTCGATTCAGTCGAATCATTGCTCGCGGCAAATCAAGATCTATCGAGAAAGTTGGACGAATCAGAAGTGAGATCACGATCAGCCACGGAACTGAATTCAGAAAATGATCAATTGAAGGCACTCATGGGTAGAGCGTCGACGACTGATCGGATTCTTGCTGCGGTGATCGCGAAGCCACCGTTCGCGCCGTATGATGAGTTGTTGTTGGATATCGGATCTGATACAGGATTGATTGCTGGAAATATGGTCTACGCTACTGGCATGATCCCTATAGGCAGGATTACTGACGTACTGACACATTCTTCGAAAGTCCTTCTGTTCTCTTCACCGGGACAAACATTCAGTGTTCAGATAGGCGGCGCCAATGTGCCTGCCACGGCCGTAGGTCAAGGAGGGGGACAATATAGTGCGGAATTGCCACGTACAACAGCTGTTTCTCAAGGCGATCCCGTATCAATCCCGAGCCTGAAGAGCAATTTGTATGGTATCGTGAGTGCTGTGGTGTCTGATCCGTCAGAACCATTCGAAACGATTCTTTTTGCACCGCCAGTCAATATATATCAATTGAGATGGGTACTCGTTGAAAAAAGTAAACATGATCAGTAATCAGTAAACTGTAAACAGAAGCGACCCATGTTTACTGATTACTGGTTACTATATATCAATGCTAAAACTCACCTTCCGCGTAATCATCGACATCGCCATCTTCCTCTGCCTCGTTCAGGCGTGGTGGTATTTTGCTTTGCTATTTGCGCTCATCGGCATCTGGAATTTTGGATTCTATATCGAGATGATCATCGCTGGTCTCATATACGACGCGTTATATGGCTCGACCAACTGGCGAGACGTCTCTGGATCTATCGGTCTCATCGTTGGCGGCATTTTGTTTATCGTTCTTACTGTGGTAAAAAAAATGGTAAGGATTCGGGAGTAAACAGTTATTGTTTACTGTTTACTGTTTACAGGTTACTATATATCCATGTTCAAAAAGAAAAAAACAAATCAATCAGATGTCGAACTTATCTCCGAGATAGAGCCGATCAAGGGGGCAGGAATAGCAGTCGAGGACGATACCATCGACGATTCCGTAGTTGCCGAGGAAAATGCGGACGAAATCATCAAAAAGCTGCGCGAAAAGCTAAAGAAAACTGAAGCCGAGAAGCAGGAATATCTAACTGGTTGGCAGTTAGCCAAAGCTGATTTTATCAATGCTAGGAAGCGTGATGAAGCTAATCGTAAGGAATTCATCAAATTCGCCAACGAGCAACTCGTATACGACATCATCCCAGTTCTAGAACATTGGGATATGGCTTTGAACCATAAAGAATCATGGGAAAAGGTAGACAAGAATTGGCGTATTGGTGTCGAGTCGATATTTGTACAATTGAAGAAAGCTCTTGCTGATAACGGCTTAGTCGAGATAAATCCTGTCGGTCTAAAGTTCGATCACGCGAAACACGAAGCTATCTCCTATGAGCCGGTAACTGATGCTGGACAGGATCAGATCATCATCGCTATCATACAAAAAGGATACCTATTGAACGGAAAGCTCTTGAAGGCTGCCAAAGTAAAAGTCGGGGAATTCAAAGCCTAATTGTAAAATATATATATATATTTGCATTAACGCAACATTTTCGATAATATTATCGTATGAATAGTATGTTACCCGTGCAAAATCAGCTTGATGTCCCACGATTCATATCCAGGGTGTTTACTGACATGTCAGGAAGACGATTTCGGTTGCTTTTCCTGGTATTGGTCGTAAACGGGGAATTCAAAGGTAGACTCATTTCCGTTGAACCATTGGCGGCGGTTTCTAAAGCTCAGATTTCTGGGAAAGTTTCCATAAATACATCCGCTGGTGCGTTTGGTGTAGAGCATATATTTTGCCTGCCGATCACATGCGAATACAAGGATCCCGCAACCGAGTACATACACACATTCGCAGAATTCGTTTCCCCATATTTTTCTAATGATTTTCTAATAACTAGTCAACCTACAAGAGCGCCATCTTGCACATAGTAGGCTTGTGCGAAGGATTTGCTCATTAAATTCTAGAATAAAAAGCTCGCGAACGTTGTGTTCGCGAGGTGCGCGCATGAGCTGGACGAATGTTGTTTCTTGTCAATTACCAAAAATTAACTAACCAAACATGTCTAAAATTATCGGAATAGACCTCGGAACCACCTTCTCGGCAGTAGCCGTCATGGAAGCGGGAACACCGAGAGTCCTAGAAAATGCAGAGGGTGCGCGTACGACACCTTCTATAGTCGCCCAATCAAAAACAGGCGAGAGACTCGTCGGATTGCTTGCCAAACGTCAGGCGGTCACGAATCCAAAAAATACGATCTTTCAGATCAAACGCTTCATGGGTCATAACTTTGATGATCCAGAGGTACAAAAAGATATCAAGAACGTCTCATTCGATGTGCGAAAGTCCGCAACGGGCGGTATCGAGGTGAATATGTCCGGAAAATGGCTACGACCAGAAGAAGTGTCAGCCATGATCCTGCAGAAATTGAAGAATGACGCGGAGACGCGCCTCGGTGAAAAGATCACAGAAGCGGTGATCACGGTTCCGGCATACTTCAATGATTCACAGCGCGCGGCAACCAGAGATGCTGGAAAGATCGCTGGACTCGATGTAAAGAGGATAATCAACGAACCGACTGCGGCAGCGCTCGCGTACGGATTCAACAAGAAGAAAGATGAGAAGATCGCCGTATTTGACTTTGGAGGCGGAACATTTGACATATCCGTACTCGATGTCGGAGGCGACACGATCGAAGTAAAGTCTACAGATGGCGACTCACACCTCGGCGGACGCGATATCGATGCCAAGATCGTCAATTGGCTGGCAGATACATTCAAGAAAGAGAACGGCATAGACTTGAAGTCTGACGCGCTGGCCTTGCAGCGCCTAGACGAAGCGGCTGAGAAGGCAAAGATCGAGCTCTCAACAGCGATGCAGACGGAGATCAACATTCCGTTCGTGACATCTGGCGCGGATGGACCAAAACACTTGCTCGTCACGATAACGCGGGCGATGTTAGAAGAGATGTGTAAAGAGTTTATCGATCGAGCAATGATGATAACAAAACGCGCCATCGAAGCGTCTCCATTCAAAGTTGGCGAAATCAATGAAGTTGTCCTAGTTGGTGGTCAAACGCGTATGCCAGCTATGCAAAATGCAGTCAAACTGTTTTTCGGAAAAGATCCTCACATGGGAGTGAATCCCGACGAGGTGGTTGCGGTGGGCGCCGCTATTCAAGGCGGGATATTGGGTGGTGAAGTTCGAGACATACTACTCTTGGACGTAATCCCACTCTCTCTAGGAATCGAAACACTCGGTGGAGTCGCGACGAAATTGATAGAGAAGAACACGACAGTTCCTACTCAGCGATCACAGATATTTTCAACTGCGGCTGACAATCAGACATCAGTAGAAATCCATATCTCTCAAGGTGAGAGAGCCATGTCGGCTGATAACAAGTCACTCGGTAGATTTATCTTAGATGGAATACCACCATCGCCACGTGGTGTGCCTCAGGTCGAGGTCACATTTGATATTGATGCTAATGGTATATTGAATGTAACGGCCAAAGATAAAGCGTCAGGTAAAGCGAATTCGATCAAGATCACAGCTTCTTCGGGACTCTCAAAAGATGAAGTGGAAAAGATGAAGAATGAAGCGGCCACTCATGAGGCTGAAGATAAAGCCAAGCATGAAGCTGTCGAAGCAAAAAATATTTCTGAACAACTCATATATACATCTGAAAAAGCCCTGAAGGATGCCGGCGAGAAAGTCCCCGCAGATCTTAGAAAAGGTATCGAAGACAAGATTGCTGATCTGAAATTGGTAAAGGATAAAGCTGATGTTGTGGCGATAAAAAAGACCACCGAGGCTTTGAGTACCGAGATCCAGAAGATAGGACAATATATGAATCAGACTCCTCCTGGCGATGGCGGAGGGGCTGGGGCTGGTCAATCTGGTGGTCCCAGCGCAGGCGGTCCAGATGGTAATGGTCCAGCAACTGGCAATGATGGTAATGTGAAGGATGCAGAGTTCAAAGAGAAGAAATAGAGGAACAGTACGGATTTCAGGGCGGATATGTAATGGGGTTCGTCATTAGATCATCAATTTTCCTTCACTTCACCTAAGGGAAGTGCCCTGAAAACAAAAAAAGCCGACCTCCCATAGGTGGGTGGTCGGCGGCGGGACAAATTAGTTGATTTGTACAAAGTCAAAAAGTTAAGGGTACTTTGCCAAGAGTGCTTCGAGAACGATGCTCGAGATTTCGTGACGAGAGTACGGGGAGGCGACCCTCACTCCTCGAGTAATTGTTTCAGGTTGAGAACTGAGCATGATTACCGCGTCATATGTCCTGATGGCATTGTTTGCGACCCGTAAAATGTCCGTGATTACGATGGTGATGCGTGGCACAGAGGTCTTCCTTTGCCGAAGCCAAGCTTCGACGCCTTCACTCACCGCCGCCATTAATCCGTTATAGAGGTGACACGTTTCAATTCGTAATTCTTGTTCAATGGTCATATGATTTCGTTCTATCTTGTTGTTTATTACTCAAGGTTCAGACATATGGAGCTTATACGGCTCTCATATGGAGAAGTTCCAACTCCTCATTACTACCCAAAATCAGATTACCATGGTATTATAATTGCTGTCAACTTGCGATGTATAGGCCTCGTCTATACAGATCGTCGAGGTCTGACCTAGACAAATTCAATGAAAGACTACTATAAAACATTAGGTGTAGAGAAGAACGCGTCACAAGACGACATAAAAAGAGCGTTCAGAAAACTCGCGCACGAACATCATCCTGATAAGAACAAGAATGATCCTGTATCTTCGCAGAAATTTAAAGAGGCGAGCGAGGCATATTCGGTGCTATCTGACGAAGGTAAACGCAAACAGTATGACATGTTCGGTGCAAATGGAGTTGGTGCTGGCGCGCCTGGTGGAAGCGGGTTTGGAGGCTTTCACGGTGGGCAGGGATTTAATGGTAGTCAAGGATTTGGCGGGTTTGATTTTTCGGGTTTTCAAAATGGTGGTGGATTTAATTTTTCACAAGGTGGCGTTGAATTTGATTTAGGCGACATATTCGGCGAATTTTTTGGTGGAGGTGGTAGAGGACGTCGCCAACGAAAAGGCAAGAACATCACGGTCGATATCGAGCTATCATTCAAAGAAGCGATCTTTGGTGTGGAAAAGGAGATTTCGATAAACAAAGAAAAGCTAGCGGTAAAGATACCGGCTGGCATAGAGAATGGCCAAGGATTGAGAGTCAGTGGCAAAGGAGAGGAAGGCGCTGGTGGGAGAGGTGATCTCATTGTCCGAGCTTGGGTGAAGGATCACCCGGTATTCCGTAAAGAGGGGATCAATCTGGTCATGGAATTATCGATAAAACTGACCATGGCTCTTTTAGGCGGTGTTATTACACTAGACACATTAGATGGCCAGATAGATCTCAAGGTCCAAGCCGGGACATCTCATGGTGAGATATTGCGAGTCAAAGGAAAAGGCGTTCCATATGAACAAACCGGTGGAATCTTCGGAACAGGAGGTAGACGCGGAGATTTGTTGATCGTCACTCATGTAACTATGCCAAAAAAACTATCGAAAGAGGCGCAAAGATTGATAGATGGCCTCAAATCTGAAGGCCTTTGATCACTCATCCTTTGAGAAAATACCGAGAGATATCGCTTGAAAGTACTATAGATTATTTGGTATCATTAAGGTATGTCCAAGAAAATACTACTCTCAGGAGTCAAACCAACAGGTCGTCCACATATTGGAAACTATTTCGGTGCCATGAAACAGTTTGTCGATCTATTTAGATCTGATGATTATCAGTGTTACTTTTTTATCGCAGATTATCATGCGTTGAATCTCATACAGAACGAAGCAGAGATGAAGCAGAACATTCTGAACCTAGCTATCGACTATCTAGCACTCGGACTAGATCCGGAGAAAGCGGTGATCTTCAAACAGTCAGATGTGTCAGCTCACACTGAGCTATCATGGATATTTGATACGATCGTCACGATGCCGTATCTCATGCGCGCTCATGCATACAAGGATGCCGAGGCAAAGAACAGAGAGATCAATGTTGGTACATTCAATTATCCTGTCCTCATGGCGGCGGATATCCTGCTCTACGATACGGATGTCGTGCCGGTTGGTCAGGATCAAAAACAACATGTAGAATATGCGCGTGATATCGCACTCAAATTCAACAATATATTCAAAAAAGAGATTTTCAAAATTCCTGAGCCGATCATCCTGCCGAATGTTGCGACAGTTCCAGGCACAGACGGTCGGAAGATGTCAAAAAGCTATAACAATACCATTCCACTTTTTGCGACTCGTGAAGAGATCGTGAAAGCAGTCATGGGCATAGTCACTGATTCGGGTGGTACACCAACTAATGGTATTCCAGCGAATGTTTACGCTATGCACAAATTGTTCAAAGATGAAAAGGATCTGAAACCGATATATGAAGCCAATATAGGCAAGTACAAGATCTCGAAGGAGATGTTGATCGAGGATATCGATGTTTTTGTGAGACCTCTGCGAGAAAGACGAGCTGAATTGACCAAGGATACTGATAAGGTCATAGAAATATTGAAAGATGGCGCGGAGAGGGCTGAAAAGGTAGCCTCAAAGAAATTGATAGCGGTCAAAGAAGCCATCGGGGTATTGTAAACTTTTGAAATTTGGTCAATCAGAATAATTTGAATTCTATTTCGTGTCATTTACTATAAAAACACAAGCGTTCGAAGGTCCGCTGGATCTACTTCTGGATCTCATCGAGAAGCATAAATTGTTTATCAGCGATATATCATTGGCCAAAGTGACTGATGATTTCATCGGCCATATCCGTCAATTCGAGGCGATGCCTATGGGCGAGTCGGCACATTTCATCCTGATAGCATCAACATTGCTCCTGATCAAGTCAAAATCATTGCTTCCTAGTTTGACTCTATCAGAGGATGAACAAGGAGACATCAAGGATCTGGAGACAAGGTTAACGATATTCAAGCGGATAAAGGAGGTGAGCATGCATGTCGCCGAATTATTCGGTACTGATGTGATCTTTGCACGATCTCGATCTGCGCCGATCCGCCAGGTATTTACTCCCGCCCCGGAATTTACTTTGATAAAAGCGCTCGATACATTGAGAGATCTGATCGAGCGACTTCCAAAAACGGAAAAATTGCCGAAACATGTCGTAGAGAAGGTCGTGAGCATCGATGAGATGATAGGAACATTGACCACACGTATAACGAGTAGCCTGCGTATGAGCTTCAAGGAGTTCACAAAAGAGCATAGAGCGACTCGTGTCAATGTCATCGTCAGTTTTCTGGCTATGCTAGAGTTGGTAAAAGAGGGAATAATGCATGTATCTCAAGAGTCTATCTTTGGTGACATACAGATGGAGACGAAAGATGTAGCCGTGCCACGATATTAGTCGAATTCCAATTGACCCGATTTTCCACTATACTTACACTCATGAATCCCGCAGATAAACCACTTGAAAATTCTTCTGTGAAATTGTCATCACGCCTGGAGGCGATATTATTTTGGAAGGCGGAGCCAGTAACATATAAGAAGCTTGCTGAATTGTTAGCACTCAACATATCGACTGTGAGAAGTGGGTTATCTGAATTGGAGATCACGTTACGTGACAGCGGCCTTACTCTAGTCCAAACAGACGACGAAGTAATGCTCGGAACTGCCAAGGAACTTTCACCACTAATCGAAAAACTGACGAAGGACGAGCTGGCTCGCGATCTTGGCAAAGCAGGATTGGAGACATTGTCGATCATCCTCTATCAAGGCCCGCTCTCACGTGCCGAGATCGACTATATTCGAGGCGTAAATTCTCAATTCATCGTACGAAATCTATTGATTCGCGGTCTCATCGAAAGGGTCGACAATCCAAAAGATGCCAGAAGTTTTTTGTACAAGTCTACGATAGATCTACTATCTCATCTCGGTCTATCAAAGATAGAGGATCTACCAGAATATGCGTCAGTCAGGAATGAGATAGAGACATTTAAGGGTCACCAGGAAGGATCCAAATCAGCGAGTGATGAAGTATCAGTAGCCAACAAAAATGTCCCACAGCCGTAGTAAAATAGATCGTTTCTTTCTCATTTCAGTCATCACGCTCACTGTAGCTGGATTCGTGATATTCCTGTCAGCCTCACTCGGTCTCCTCGTCCAGAGTGGAGCGAGTTTTGGCACAGTAGCGGCTAAGCAAGCTGTCAGCCTACTCATAGGTATTGTTTTTTTCTTCATATTCTCACGCGTCAAATACACCTGGCTTCGCAAGTCCGCGTTGTTCATATTTCTAGGTGCTCTCGCCGTAAACCTTTTGCTTTTCATTCCAAGCTTGACGTTCCACTATAATGGAGCATCGAGATGGCTCCAGTTTGGATTCTTATCATTCCAACCATCAGAACTGCTAAAGATCGCCTTCATCATCTACATCGCGGCATGGGCGCAATTCGTCGGTGATAAACTAAAAACTGTCAAATTTGGTCTTATACCTTATATCATCATCACAGGAATTCTGAGCACCGTCCTTCTCGTCCAATCCGATACTGATACTCTGGTTATCATCGCTTTTACCGGACTCATCATGTTGCTAGTCGGCGGAGTAAAGTTGAGGCACATGTTGATCGGGGTAGTTTTACTCGCTGTGCTGGTTGCCGGTGTGGTTATATCGAGGCCGTATGCTTTACAGCGTGTCAAAACCTACCTGAATGTTGGTGCTGATGCTCAAGGTTCCGGTTACCAGATCAATCAGTCACTTATCGCCATAGGTTCAGGACAGTGGACAGGTCGAGGATTTGGACAAAGCGTGCAGAAATTTGGCTATTTACCGCAACCTACGGATGATTCCATATTTGCCGTTGCCGCCGAGGAATTTGGGTTCATCGGTAGCTGCATACTTCTCGCATTCTATCTGCTGTTTGCGGCCAGCGCCTTCCGTATAGGGAATAGAGCGGAGGATATATTTGGCGGTCTTTTAGCGATCGGAGTGGCTGTTCTCGTCATAGTCGAATCATTCATGAATATGGCGGCAATGCTAGGGCTAATACCGCTCTCAGGAGTGCCCTTGCTATTCGTCTCACACGGCGGCACGGCACTCATCATAACTCTCATGACCGCCGGAATGGTGGCAAATGTTTCGAAATATAGGAAGTAGTTGATTCGGGGGATCAGGTGAGAGTGGTTATTAGTTATCCACGTGAAGTTATCAACACGCAGGATCGTCAACAGGATTTGACTTCCAGGTCGCATTTTGATAGTCTAAATGGCACATATGGATACCAAAAAAAGCATCGATTCTATGTTTTCGGCTGGGGCACACTTCGGTTTAGGACGTTCGCGTAGACATCCGACAGTTGCGCCGTTTATTTTCGGCACAAAGAACGATACGGATATATTTGACTTGGAAAAAACGGAGACATTGCTCGCTAAGGCAAGGGCATTTGTCACAACGCTCGCCAAAGAAGGTAAGGTTATATTATTCGTCGGTGGCAAGAAGGAGGCCTCACAGAGCACAAAGAATACCGCTCAATCACTCAATATGCCTTACGTAGACGGAAGATGGATCGGAGGAAGCATCTCTAATTTCGGACAGATCAGGAAACGCATAGAGAGATATGAAAAATTGACGACAGACAAGGAAAAGGGCGAGCTGGCCAAATATACCAAGCGAGAGAGGATGCTCATAGACAAAGAGATCGCGTCACTCGAAAAGATGTTCTTTGGCATCATCTCACTGAAAAAGGCACCAGACGCGGTATTTGTGATCGACCCAAAGAAAGAAAAGATCGCCCTGAAGGAAGCGACGGACTTCAATATTCCTGTTATCGCATTGTCTAGCTCTGATTGCAATATTGACGGCATCAAATACCCGATAGTCGGCAATGACAGCTCAAAGACCAGCATCCAATACTTCCTATCAGAGATTTCTGCAGCCTATCAAGCCGGCAAACAAGTCAAGGTCTAAAGTCTTGTCAGAAAATTAAAATGTCTTCAAAAACAGAAACAAAAGCAATAGCTATCACAACGGAACTCATCAAGGAGCTCCGCGATCAGACAGGCATCTCGATCATGCAATGCAAGAAAGCTCTCGAGGAAGCAGGAGGTGACATGAAGAAAGCTGTCGTCATCCTTCAGAAGAAATCAGGTGAGATCAGCGCCAAGAAAGGCGACCGCGTGTTCAAAGCTGGCACAATCCAGGCGTATATCCATGCGAACGGGAACGTTGGCACGATCATCGAACTCAACTGTGAGAGCGACTTTGTTTCCGGCAATGAAGAATTCATCGCTATGGCTAGAAATATAGCCATGCACGTGACTGCTACTAACCCAAAATTCTTGCGTAAGGAAGATGTCACAGATGAGGACAAAAAGGCAGCCAAGGAGGTATTTGAGGCCGAGGTGAAGGGTAAACCGGAGGCAGTGCGCAAGACCATATTAGATGGTAAACTGAATGCGTACTTCGCTGAGATGGTCCTCATGGATCAGCCATACATCAAGAACGGCGAGATCACAGTACAGCAACTCATCGACCAGGCCGTCCAGAAATTCGGCGAGAAGATGGCGGTTGGCAGGTTCAAGCGGTTCAAGATACTAGAATAGTATGAAGTATACGCTATAAAGTATATTACCATGTACTCACTTATAACAATCTTCTACATCTCCCTTATAGGCTCGATCACTATGCTCCTACTCAAGCGTCATGAGGTCAAAACTGGTAGACCGACCTTAGTCAGCCGCTTGGGACGAGGCACAGATCACATATTTCAGACAGTCTTCAGTGCGATCCGCCGATTTGTCTCATACATCAACAAACATACGTTCATCGCCATCGCTCACTGGATCGCGTTTCATATGCTTAAAAAGACACGAAATGTGTACGTTGAGATCAAGCATAGATTCATCTCTACGCCTCATGGTAGAAAGTTGATCGACGCGGTACGGGGCAGAGGAGAAGTGAAGGATCATGGAGCATCGTTCTATTTGAGAAGGATCGGGGAGAGATAGACGCCACCTTAGCTCAGTTGGTAGAGCAACGCTTTTGTAAAGCGAAGGTCCCCAGTTCAAGTCTGGGAGGTGGCTCTGAATATGAATCATTCATATACTCCTTTGTCCAAACAGATGACTACTTTTTCGTACTAGTAGCCGCAGTCGTCGTCGCCATCAATTCCGGCAACAGCTTTTGAATATCTTCGATCGAATGAAATCCATTCAAAGTCTTGCCCTTGATCACAACAGCCGGAAAGGGACTGGCGACTTTATAAATATTAGCTAGTGTTCGCACCGCGGACACATCGAGGCCATGATCAAATGAATATACACGAAGAATATCGGCGTGATGTTGACGGAGATATGTAAGCACTTGACCTTGACGATCACAATCAGGGCAGTCAGATCGATAAAAATATAGGATAGTGATCGGTCTCTTTGGGCATTTTGATGCGGCAGAATTACTGAGCAAGTAATCTCGAATCTCTAGCAACGAATAGTATTTCTTTAACGTGACTACACTCGGGTCGCCACCTTTACCGATAGACTCCATATACGAGAGCTTATCAGAGAGATTACCCAATTCTTCGCCGATAGCCGAATTGAATAGATCACCGCAAGCGGCATCCTTCAGTAGATTGAACTGCATATCTGCTGATAACAGATTTATCGAGATAGAATCTTGAATGTTGCGCAATTCATCAACTCTGCGGCTGTCTATCCACGAACTGATCAAAAGCGCTGTTATCACTATAGCAGCTGTAAATATGAATGAAACCGCGTATTTTCTCCAATTGATATTCATGTGGGCTATCTCCATGAGAGCTGTCTCGAGAACACGACGTTATACATAGATCTAGCAACCCACCATGGAGCAATGAATGAATATAAGCATACATAGCTCACAATTTCAATAACCTTAGCGCGATTTCCTGATGACATCCTGGAGCCAATGACGATGAATATCAATACGGCCGCGATGGCCGCTAAACCACAAAACATGATAGGGGTCGTCCGCATAAAGAACCAATTGAATGATGGCCATGTGAATTCAAACATGCTCAATCCTAGAGCTTGATATCTCGTATACCAGGCATGTAACATGTTTACTAGGTCATAACCGATCGTGGCGATCACGAAGATGATACTAAATGACGACAATATCATAAATGGTAAGACGAACATGCCGATATTGCCATAATTCATATTGAACAACATATACCTATAATCACGAACGTTGTGCAAAAAACCTGATGTCCAACGCACTCGCTGTCTATACAACTTACGAATATTATACGGAGATGATGTGAAAACGACGGCATCATGCGCGCTGGCGATCTTCAAGCCTTTCGATTGCATTCGCATAGCCATTTCCATGTCTTCAGTATTGTGGGCTTTTTTATACAATCCAACCTTATCAAATACTTCTCTTCGGAATATAGAAAAAGGACCCGGTGTAACATACATAGCATTCAACTCCGCTAATATCGATCTCATAAATGCGCCGATCAAATACTCAACCTTCTGTATTTTCTGAATGGTAGTTCTTGGAGAATATACATGGAGTGACGGCACCACCGCCATGATATCCGGCTTATCGAATCGCTGGATGAGTCGCAACAGGGAATCAGGCTTTGCATATGAGTCTGCGTCGAGACAACCGACAAACTCCGTACCGCATTGGCTGATCGCCAGATTTAGCGCTGTATGTTTGCCGCCATTTTCCTTATCTATCACCCTGAAATTGGCAAATCGTTTGAAACTCTCCAATACTGCCATCGTACCGTCTTTGGAACCATCATTTACGGCGACGATATGCAGCTTTTCTCGAGGATAATCGAGTGCGAATATAGATTCGAGCGTTCTGCCTACTGTATTTTCTTCATTAAAACACGGAACGATCACCGTAACTGTCGGCAAACTGCTATGGTGGGACGATTCCGACTTTGAGATACCCCGGATCTTCTTCCTATGCTCAAAATAGGTTATGAGCATGAATATCTCGAAATATAATGACATAAATAGCACTGATAGCGTTACCACATCACGTAGTGAATTCATGATCGTATTATGCCATCTATTCACAATTATTCCAAGTAATATGTCCATTACCCCCACCTGTCCCCTCACTTCATCGCAATTTGCTAGCAATCTCTCGTGGCATTTTCCAAATATACACATATGATATAATGTGATGAATGCCGAATAATCATCGCAGTTTGTCTATCATACTCGTAATTTGCCTATGTATACTCGGTATCGTAGCAGCGAATAATATCCAAGAATACAGTAACGACACTGACAGTCAGATGATTGTTACCTCAAATAGCAACCCAGCAGTGGCGAACGATCATGATCCTTCTGTATTTGGTAACGCTACTGATGTCATCGATCAAACAGCGAGGTCTATAACTGGCGCCGAGGCAACAACGACGAAACTTGTACCTATCATGCCGGCAGACGGCATCTCCGCATCGGCTTACATCGCCGCAAATATCGAGACTGGCAAGATCTATATAGGAAGAAATACTGACCAGGTATTGCCTGTCGCCTCGATGTCCAAACTCGTCACCGCCTTTGCGGCGACCGATATGCTACCAGGGACGACCAGCATCACGATCACCAAGGAGGAGGCCGATGTTCCTCCGGATGGAAGCGGCATCAGTGCGGGTGAAACGTATGTCCTCGGCGAGATGTTGTATCCTCTGCTCCTAGACTCATCTAACATCGCCGCAGAAGCTCTAGCTTCTACAACGGATCGATTGAATTTCCTAGATCTCATGAGGAGCTATGCTTGGGAGATCGGTATGAGCACGGCATATTTTGCTGACCCATCGGGAGTCGATCCCATGAATAGAGCCAGTGCTCGCGACCTATTTGCCTTGGCAAAGTATCTATACAAATTCCGACCAGATATTCTAACGCTGACCCGTGTCGCTAGCACTTCTGTCGCGACGACCACGGAACACGGATACCACGACTTTGTGAGCATACACCCGTTCATTCATGATCCCAATTTCATTGGCGGTAAAACTGGCAGAACACCCGAAGCCGGTGATACTATGTTAACGATCATGAAGATCAGCGACCAGCCTGTAGCGATCGTCGTGCTAGGATCAAAATATGCAGGTAGAGAGGAAGATACTAAGAAAATTATCGAAATGGTGAAGAAAATAATATAGCACTACTCATGAAGCAACCACCCAAGTTTTCAGCAACTCCTTCGTCTCCAGAACTGACTTGACTGGTACGCAATCAATACCTGTTGCTTTGACAGGGAAATCATTTCCTCCAGAGTAAATACCGTCACCCACGAATATCATCGTTTCGGGCTCAAGCTTTAACAATTCCTCCAGTTTGCGAATGCCGTAGCCTTTATTGACTCCACGCTTAGTAAAATCGATAGAGGTCATCCCGCCGATACGGATGTCGTAACTAGGGATCTTTGTCTGTAATTCTGCCACGATCTTTTCTCTAAGAGAGCGTTCCGGATCCCATACAGCCTTCAATTCGATCGGCGCATTCTCACCTAATCCTGAAAAAGTTATCTGCGACCCACGATCTTGAATGATCGTGCCATACGATACAGCGGGCTTCGACCAGCCAACTTTGCGTAGAGCAACGTTCAACGCGACCATGATCTCTTCCTTCTGTTGAGGTGTCAAATGAAGAGAATACGTCTCAACCCATGCCCCCTTCCATGTCAGGAGCTTTGTTCCAGAGGCGGGCAATAAGAACAGATTGGCAAATCTATCTGGACTAACGCCAAATCCTTTCAGCAATTGAACCTCGAAACGTGGCATGCCGCAACCGGATACTACCGCCACCTTCTTACTATCTAGCAGTGTCATGAGCATCTCGGCTGTCTCAGGATCGATGGATTGGCCATTGCTAGTCAATGTCCCATTCAATGAGAAGATAATGACTTGTTTTGAATATGCGGTCATGAATAATGTAATGTTAAATACGCGAAATGAAAAATGAAAAATTTGACGAAAAATAAACTAGCATTCTTACATCGTCGCCAATTTGAAACCCAGCCACATGCCGATCATCGCGCCAAAAAGACTGAATACTATCGAAGACATCGAGAAATATCCATCGCCCCAGATCGTCGGAATAAAACTGCCGATAGTTGATCCGATAAATATTCCGATGTAGATAAATGGTCTCGCATTCATGCCATCAGTGTACAACGATTCATGTAATGTGAAAAGTGCGCTAATAATAACCCCACACTTGATCCCCGAACGACCGAGCACTCTTTGCGAAGCAATATCTCGGGACATTTTCCAAAGAATGAGTGAATCCTTGCCTGCTCCTCCGTAGCTTTTCTCAGTATTCCACAGTAATGATGAGTACAGTGGCGAAGGAGAGGAGCGAATCCTTTGAGAAAATGCCGAGAGATTGCTAGCAAATTGCGAGGAAGTGAGGGGACAGGTGTGGGGTTATTATTAGTGATATTCGTTATGTTGATATGCCTGTGTATGCTATATTTGACATACTGATGTATAAACGTATTCTAAAACCCATATTATTCATATTCGATCCTGAAAGTGTTCATGACTTTTTTACATCAACCGGCAGGATACTTGGTCGGTTTTGGATCGGGAGATTATTGACTAGCCTCATATATGGATATCATGGTGCGAACATTTCGAAGACTGTCGATGGGATCATCTATAGGACGCCATTCCTCTTATCTGCTGGCTTTGACTACAATGGCCATTTGAGCCAGATCCTACCATGCATCGGCATGGGTGGTGAGGAAGTTGGTTCAGTTACTGCAAAGCCATGCGATGGTAATCCGAGACCGAGACTAACACGTCTCCCGCGGTCACAAAGCATCATCGTCAATAAGGGATTGAGGAATGATGGGGTAGATGCGATCGTAAAGAGACTGAAGGAGACTAATAAACAGGGTGGGCTAATGTCGGAAACCAAGGATTCTCCTCGATTCGTCTTAGGTATCTCGATAGCAAAGACAAATTGTGATGATGCGGCAACTGTGGAGGGTGCGATCGATGATTATGTCTATTCATTCAAGCGACTGAATGAGGAAAATGTCGGAGATTACTATACGATCAATATCTCTTGCCCGAACGCATTTGGTGGGGAAGCTTTCATCACCGCTCCTCTACTCGAGCAACTCCTGTCCGCGCTCATGAAAATTCCTTGCAACAAACCTATCTATGTAAAAATGCCTATAAATATTTCATGGGATCAATTCGATTCGCTACTACGAGTCATCGACACCCACAAATTACAAGGTGTCGTCATCGGCAACCTGAATAAGGACTACAAAGCACTCGATTTTCGCAACGAAGCTCCAACAGAATATCGAGGTGGTCTTTCTGGTAAACCGTGCCGCGAACTCTCCACCAGCCTGATCCGCAAAACCCGTGAAAAATATGGTCGCCGATTTACCATAATCGGTGTTGGAGGTGTGGCATCGTGGGGGAACGCAAGGGACAAGCTTGATGCAGGTGCTGACCTCATACAGCTCATCACAGGGATGATATTCGAAGGACCAGGACTCATCAGGAACCTTTGCGAAGAGTATGCGTGGCACAAATCAGTATAGATAATGCCCCCAATCAAACATTTGCAACTATCACTTGATGTTGATCGGCATAAATTTATGCAAACAAAAAGCGCGATCGGGATTATACCCTCCGCGCTATAAAATCAACTCCTCTAAATGATGTAAGCTAGTGGCACATGCATACGGGACTATAACGCGGACAGTAACGTCTTCTTCGTAAGCGTTTCAACTTTACCTCTGGAATCGGTGTCGGCTTCTGCGCGTAAGAAACATCATTTTGCTCCGCAAGCTTATTCCGAAACCACAATATCCCCCTGGCAATCTTCCACATAACCCGACCAATCGTGTCCTTGACCTCTACTGCTATCGCCACGATCAGCCTTTTGGCTTCACGACAGTACCTCTCGAATTTTAGCTTGGCACGAATTGAGCTCTTCACCTGAACTGGAACGATCAGATTGCCTTCACACTTCACAACAAAATCAATCTGCTTCCGGTCCAGCCCATCATTCGGTTTGGCATGGATGAAGCCGTATATCACCGGTACGCCATGATCCGGACGGGGACTCCGCTTCCAGCATTCGAGAGCTTTTTCAACCATCGACTCGCTATGGACACCACGATTTTCAATGTTATCTCGTCGCATATTGTTAGGAGCATGACGCATGCTCGGTTGTTTTCTGCAGACAGTGTACCACTATAAAGTTAATGTGGAATCGAGATACCTGTGCATAACTTTATCGAGTCATGGTATAATCAATATGTTGATAGGATAAATTATCTATAGCATAACCACCAATTTCAATGAAAAAAACTCGCGTCGCAATCAATGGTTTTGGCAGGATCGGTAGAGCATTTCTGAAAGTTGCTAAGGAGAGACATGAGATCGAAATAGTCGCAGTCAATGACCTAGGAGACATCAAAAATTTTGCATATTTATTGAAATATGACACCGCCTATGGTGTCAGTCAGTTTGACGTTTCCGTGAATGAGGAGAAGAGCACACTCATGGTTGACGGTGCTGAGATCCTATTTATCAGCGAAAAAGATCCGGCAAAGTTGCCATGGACGAAACTTGATATCGATGTAGTAGTAGAATCAACAGGGCTATTTACTTCTAGTGACAAAGCGCAAGCACATATCACCGCTGGTGCAAAGAGAGTTGTTGTCACAGCTCCGATAAAAGATGGTCCAGATTCAGTCATAAAAGGCGAGACTATTCTCTTGTCCATGAATGAAGATAAACTAGAAGGCTGTAAAATATCATCGAATGCTTCATGTACGACGAATGCTGGGTCTCCACTCATCGCCATATTGGATGAGACTCTCGGCATTGAGAAAGCACTATTAAACACAGTTCATGCCTATACAGCCTCACAATCACTAGTTGATGGTCCCGCCAAGAAGGATCTCCGTGAAGGTCGTGCCGCCGCGCAAAACATCGTCCCATCATCAACTGGAGCCGCTATCGCTGTAACACAGGTCATGCCAAAATTCAAAGGATTGTTTGACGGTATATCGATCCGCGTACCCGTCGTCACGGGTTCGATCGTTGATGTAACATTCATCTCCAAACGCGATACCTCGGTTGAGGAAGTGAACAATCTATTGAAGAAAGCCGCTAGCGAAGACCGTTGGAGGAATATTTTTACCGTCACTGAGGAGCAATTAGTTTCTCATGACATCATTGGAAATAGACATGCATCTATAGCTGATCTAGCATTCACGCGTGTTGTCGGAGGCAATCTAGTGAAAGTCCTCGCTTGGTATGACAATGAAATGGGGTACACCGAAACTTTGGTAAGGCATGTAATCGCTGCAGGTCGATTAATATAATCATGAAGAGCTACAACAAACTTAAAAATGCTATAATGTATATATGAAGAATATAGACGAAATCAGCAAAGAACGAGCCAAAAAGCTTTTCGGTAGTCAAAAAATTGAAGAAATCAAGATCGGCACCACCGAGGGTCTGCAACAAATTCATGAATATTTATTTGGTGGACTTTGTGATTTCGCTGGCAAGATTCGAGAAAAGAACATCAGTAAAGGTGGCTTTCGATTTGCTTCACATATGTATTTGAACGAAAGCCTAAATATGATAGAAAAAATGCCAAATGACACATTCGAGCAAATAGTAGCGAAATACGTGGAAATGAATATTGCCCATCCGTTTATGGAAGGCAATGGAAGAAGTATGCGGATCTGGTTAGATCTGATCTTAAAAGAAAACTTGAAACGTTGTATAGATTGGGCCAAGATCGATAAGGCCAACTATATAAATGCCATGCAGAGAAGTCCAGTGAGCGATCTAGAGATACGTGAGCTACTACGCTTCGCGCTGACGGATAAGATCGACGATCGTGAAGTGTTCATGAAGGGTATAGAACAATCATACTATTATGAAGAATAGAATACCATTATATATTTTTTAGGTACATTTAAATGACAAAACCGAAAATACTCACGTATGCGCTAGGGAATGCACTGTGGACAGTACTTTACATCATTCTGATCGGCACATTCTTCTACTCCGCCCAGATCGTTTCGGAGACACATTATAGAGACATTAGATAATGACGAAAGATTTCATACAACGTATATCATGAATCCTTCCACGACAACCATCATCCTCGCATCAGACCACGCTGGATTTGAACTCAAAGAAGCCATCAAACGTTTTCTGCGCAACGGCGGTTACAATATTTTAGATGTCGGTGCACATGATCTAGTTCCAGATGATGATTTCCCGCAATACATGATCGCCGCAGCAATGAAGGTAGCGGCTGATATAAAAGGGGAAACGAAAGCCATACTATTTGGCAGATCAGGCCAAGGCGAGGCGATGGTCGCAAACAGATTTCCTGGAGTGAGGGCGGCAGTATGGTATGGAGATCTGGATCGACCGAAAGCAAAAAATGTTGAGAAACCTCAACCAAACATCATCAGACTTTCTCGTGAGCACAATGACGCGAATGTGCTTTCTATAGGCGCGGGATTTGTCAACGAAGATGAAGCGAAAAAAGCAGTCGAAACGTGGCTCATAACACCATTCAGTAATGATGAGAGACATGAGAGGAGGATAAAACAGATGGATAATATCGAGTAACTCCTTATGATGATGAATACTCAAGAAATATCGACAAATCGAAAAATTGAAATCATCCCAGCAATTTTGCCTGTAGATTTTGATGATCTGAATGAGAAGATAGATCTCGTCCTTGGATTTACAAAAACGATACAGATAGATATCTGTGATGGTCAATTCACACCATCACCTGGATGGCCATTGAAGAAACATGACGACAACTTTGAAAAGCTCGTCCAGCAGGAAAACGGACTACCTGGTTGGGAGAAAGTCGATTACGAATTTGATCTCATGGTAAATAGACCTGAGGAAGTCGTAGAACGATGGGTTGGAGTCGGCGCGACTAGGATCATTCTTCATGCGGAATCAAAGGGCGACATTCTCGGTGCCTTTGAAAAGTTGTCAGACAATGTTGAGACGGGCCTCGCACTCAGTATGGATACGCCTATCGAAACGATAGAGTCCTACAAGGATCTGATCTCCTGCGCGCAACTCATGGCTATAGATCACATCGGCTATCAAGGCCAGAAGTTCAATGAAAAAGTCATAGACCGCATAAAGCAGGTCAAAAAAATGTATCCGGGTCTCATTATTTCCATTGATGGCGGCGTTTCGCTCGAAAATGCGCCGAGATTGATAGATGCTGGCGCGAATAGGCTGATAGTCGGTTCCGCGATATTCGAGTCTGATAACCCGATAGATGCGGTCCAGAGGTTCAATAGATTGTAGACTCCATAAAATGCTCCTTACCCAAGACAAAATCAAACTCCTTGAGAAGAAAGCAGCTGCTATCCGCCGCTCTATTGTGGAAATGTTGATAGAGGCAAGATCAGGTCATCTGGCAGGCGCTATGGGAATGGCGGACATCTTTACATATCTATATTTCCACGCCTTAAAACACGACCCAAAGAATCCAAAATGGAAGTATCGAGATCGACTAGTATTATCCAATGGTCATATTTGCCCTGCATTGTACGCCACCATGGCACATGCCGGATATTTTCCAGTGAGAGAATTGGAAACTTTGCGAAAATTTGGTTCGAGGCTACAAGGACATCCACATCGAGATTTCTTGCCATCACTGGAGACATCTTCTGGACCACTCGGATCGGGACTGTCACAGACTATCGGTATGGCTCTCTCAGACAGGATCGATAGCGGCAAATCCTCAGGCCGTCAATACTACTGCATGATGAGCGATGGGGAACTCGACGAAGGCAATTCCTGGGAAGCGATCATGCTCGCCGGCAAGGAAAAGATCCAAAATCTGACTGTGATCGTTGATCGTAACAATATCCAGATCGATGGATTCACAGAAGACATCATGCCGCTAAATCCTCTCGCTGATAAATGGCGTTCATTCAATTGGCATGTCCAAGAGGTAAATGGGCATGATTTTTCAGAAATAGATCGCGCAGTTGGCGAGGCTCATGCGGTATATGACAGACCATCGGTCATCATCGCACATACCATTCCATCAAAAGGGATTCCGGAATTTGAACGCAAGTTCGAGTGGCATGGCAAGGCACCAACAACTGCTGAGGAAATCAAGGTGGCGTTGCGGGCGGTGAAATGACGCCCAGTAACCCATTATTCAATTATTCAATGATCGATCTTCCATGCTCAATCCATCACTAAACCTCAATTCACACCTATTCAACCGAGACGTTGAGCTGGCTTCGATGCGCGCTGGTTTTGGTGAGGGACTAGTCAATGCGGGCAAGGCTGACAAGGATGTCGTGGCGCTTTGTGCTGATCTCACAGAATCACTTCAGATGGAAGCATTCAAGCAGAAGTTCCCAAATAGGTTCATAGAGATCGGGGTCGCCGAGCAAAATCTAGTCACAGTTGCGAGTGGGTTGGCGATGGCTGGAAAAATACCATTTATCGGTTCGTACGCTATCTTTAGCCCTGGCAGGAATTGGGAGCAAATCAGAACAACAGTCTGCTATAACGACGTACCAGTCAAAATCATAGGATCACACGCAGGTGTCACCGTCGGTGCAGATGGCGGATCACATCAAGCTCTCGAAGATATCGCCCTCATGAGAGTCTTACCGAGAATGGTAGTTATCTGTCCATGTGATGCGATAGAGGCTCGCAAGGCCACGGAAGCATCGGCAAAAACGGACCAACCGACATATATGAGGCTCGGTCGTGACAAGACTCCGATCATGACAGGCGAAAAGACACCATTTGATATAGGGAAGGCACATATCGTGTATCAGTCTGAGAGATTGACCGGATCCTCCTGCGACATCGGCATCATTGCGACCGGCCCCATTCTCTACCGCGCACTCCGAGTCGCCAAGAAGCTATCCGAAGAAGGAAAAGCTGTTCGAGTCATGAACCTGTCCACCATCAAACCATTGGATGAAAAAGCGATCATCAAACTCGCCCGTGATGCAGGAGCGATAGTCACCGTCGAAGATCATCAGATAGCCGGTGGTATGGGTTCCGCAGTTGCCGAATGTCTAGCAGAGCATTTTCCTGTACCTATAGAATTTGTCGGGATCAAGGATCGATTTGGACAATCTGGGACACCCCAAGAATTGGTCAAACACTATGGAATCGACGAGATGCATATCTATGACGCCGTCCACAGGGCGATGTTGAGGAAGAAATAACAAGAGGGTATATTAGAGCCCGAGGACGACGATAAAACCAAATCTGTGTCAAAATCACCATTCAAATTAGCGACCCCATACAAACCAGCTGGAGATCAACCGATGGCTATTTCTGGCCTTATAGACGGCCTAAAACATGGTCTAAATCGTCAAACACTGCTCGGAGTCACTGGTTCTGGAAAGACATTTACTGTTGCCAATATCATCGCCGATTACGGCAAACCGACTCTAGTTATCGCTCACAACAAAACACTGGCCGCGCAACTGGCACAGGAATATCGAGAATTCTTTCCAAATAACGCAGTTCACTATTTCGTCTCATATTACGATTACTATCAACCCGAAGCATACATCCCATCTAGTGATACATACATAGAAAAGGAGGCGATGATCAACGAGGAGATCGAACGATTGCGACACGCATCAACACAGGCACTACTCACTCGTAAGGATGTCATCATCGTTGCTTCAGTATCCTGCATCTACGGTTTGGGTAGTCCGGACGAATATGTAAAGGTAAACTTGAAACTTTCGATCGGTATGGAGATATCGCGAGCCGAACTCATACGAAAACTCATCAATATCCATTTCGTACGCACCAACGCCGACTTGAAATCAGGCAATTTTAGGGCAGTAGGGAATACCATAGAGATCATGCCAGTCAATGAAAAGACGATATTTAGAATGGAGTACGATGGACCGGCTATTTCCAATATCACTGAACTGGACCCGGTCTCACGTTCAGTGCGTGCCGTACATAAAGATATATTCATATTCCCGGCAAAGCATTTTATTTCCAGTGATGAACAAAGCAAGAATGCTATTACCACGATCAAAGCTGAACTAGAAGCACGACTCAAGGCTCTGGAAAAGTCCGGGAAATTACTAGAAGCTGAACGCTTGAAAAGGCGAGTGAGGTACGATCTGGCGATGATCCGCGAGATCGGATATACGAACGGTATTGAAAATTACTCTAGACATTTCTCAGGTAAGATGCCCGGTGAACCACCTGATTCATTGCTCGCGTATTTTCCGCATCGACAGGCAACCACAGCAGAATTGCGAGCAGGGAGCAAAGCCATCATTCCTGATTTCTTGACGATCGTCGACGAGTCACACGTAACTATTCCGCAACTGAACGGAATGTATGCCGGCGATGCATCACGCAAAGATACTCTCGTCGAACACGGATTCCGTTTACCATCAGCGAAGGATAATAGGCCACTCAAGTTCGCTGAATTCCTCGAGCGCATAGGTCCAATGATCTACACTTCGGCTACACCAGGCAAGTATGAGGCAGAAACTGCCGAGAAAGTTGTGGAACAGGTCATCAGGCCGACGGGGCTCATTGATCCCGAAGTGGAAATTAGGCCGATTCAGGAAAATACAAATACGTCGCATCCAATGACCGCTAATTATAAAGGTCAAATCTTTGATTTTATTGAAGAAGCTGAAAAAACGATCAAGAAGGGCGACCGCGTACTGGCGACTACTCTCACAAAGAAAATGGCGGAGGATCTGACGGAGTATTTAAAAGAAAAGAAGATCAAAGCCAATTATCTCCACAGCGACGTGAAGACCATCGAACGCATCAACATCCTGACTGACTTCCGCAAAGGGAAGTATGACATTTTGGTCGGGGTCAATCTGTTACGCGAAGGTCTGGATCTGCCTGAGGTCTCACTCATCGGGATACTCGACGCTGACAAAGAAGGCTTCCTGCGCTCGGAAACAGCGCTCATACAAACGATCGGCCGTGCCGCGCGCAATGCCGCTGGTAGGGTTATCCTCTACGCCGATAACATCACCGGTTCTATCGATCGTGCCATCAAGGAGACGGATCGTCGCCGTGCCATCCAAGTTGCTTACAATACGAAACATGGTATCACTCCTCAGACTATAATAAAGAAGATCCATGACATCACCGACCAACTCCGCACTGACCATGAAAAGGCAGTAAATGAGATGGTCAAGATCGATGAGACTCTAGCAAGGACTGACCCCAAACGGTTGATGGAGATGAAGGAGGAACAAATGGCCGATGCTGTAAAAGCCCTCGATTTCGAGACGGCTGCCCTCATTCGCGATGAATTATTCAAATTGCAGGAGAAATTTTTAAAAAGAAGCTGAAGCGAAACGCGGGTGTCGAGCCAAGATAGTTGCAGCAGAAGGTGAGTTCCAATTGATCGTTATCAACACCTACTAAATTATACCGTTAGAGATAATGGTATAATTTTGCCTATGGTAGAAACAGACGCTAAGCCTTTAAAAAAAGAGAAGATCCTCATCATCGAGGGGCATGTAGTCTTCGGTCAACAGATCGCTGACAAGCTTAACCAAGACGGCTTCGAGGCTATCCTCGTAAAGAACGGTATAGAAGCAATGAAGATGATCTATGACAAATTGCCTCGACTGGTCATCTTGAACGCCGTATTACCTGACGCAGATAGTTATCAAATTCTAGAGAAGAAGAATGCCGAGCCTCTACTAAAAAAGATCCCTGTGTTCCTAATATCGACTCAGGGTATGCCGATCGACATGCGTAAGATACCACAAGGCAGTGTGGCAGAATTCGTCATATTATTCAAAGCAGACGCCGATGAGCTCGTCACGAAAGTGGAAAGACACTTGACCGGGCCGCAAACGGGTGACATCGTAAATTCACAAATGCGATCAACTGTACCATCGACTATTTCAAAGACAACTTCATCTACCATCCAATCATCTAGAGAATCGAGAAAATCGTCTGGCAAAGGTGACACAAAGAAAAAACTGCTTTGGGTCGAAGATGACAAGCTCATAACCAACATTCTCGGTAAGAAGCTAATATCAGCGGGCTTTGATCTTCACCATGTGACGAATGGAGATGCCGCCCTAAAAGCACTGGAGACGTTTACGCCGAATGCCATCATTCTTGACATCTTGCTTCCTGGAATGGGCGGTTTGGATATATTACAAAAGATCGACATGAATCCGGCATATAAAAATATCCCTGTGATGATTCTATCCAACATGGACAAAGATAGCGACAGAAACAAAGCAAAAATGCTCGGTGCCAAGAAATTCCTAGTCAAAGCAGGGACATCATTGAATGATATCGCGAGTGAGATAATGCAAATGTGTAACTGAGTTTGCAAATATCTGATTTTTGTGATATGCTCCGCCCACTTATGTCACCAAAAATCAACAAGAAATCGACGAATCCATCAACTCCGATAAATACTTCACGCTCGCTCCGACCCACCATTAAAGGCGAGGAAATGATCGTCGTAAAAGGCGCTCGTACGCACAACCTGCGAAACATCACTGTGGAGATGCCGAGAAACTCGATGATCGCCATAACCGGTCTATCTGGCTCAGGGAAATCATCATTGGCATTCGATACCATCTTCGCAGAAGGCCAGCGTAGGTATGTGGAATCATTGTCTGCATACGCTCGTCAGTTCCTGCACAAAATGCAGAAACCCGACGTCGACGAAATCACCGGACTTTCTCCGGCCATCTCCATTGACCAGAAATCGCGCTCCAACAATCCGCGTTCAACAGTTGCGACGATTACAGAGATCTATGACTACCTGCGTATCCTGTTCGCTCGCGTAGGCAAACCGCACTGTCTAGTCTGTGGCCGCATCATCAGTCGCGTCTCCAAGGAAGAGATCATGGAGACAGTCATCAAAACGATAACGGCAAGAACGACGAAAGCAAAAACAGTTTTCGGGGTGAACATCACAGACGCAAAGATCCGCATATACGCGCCAGTTGTGGTCGGCAGGAAAGGGGAATATTACCAGATGCTCTACGACATGCTTAGCAAAGGATATGAGCGCGTACGTATCGATGGCAAGATCCACAAACTTCGTGATCAGATCGTCCTAGAAAAGACCAAAAAGCATGACATAGACGTACTGGTCGACGAGATATTCGTCAGTGAATTTCGAGCTTTAAAAGCAAAGGCAGGCAACACAGAAACAGATACCAAAGCCGGAGACAATGCTCGCGAGCGCCTGTCAGAAGCCCTAGAACGCGCTGTGAATGAAGCAGAAGGACTGATTCGTATCGAATACCCCGGGGACGAGGAAACCCTAATGTCCGTCAGATTCATGTGCCCATACGACGGCTTCTCATATCCAGAGATCGAGCCGAGACTCTTTTCATTCAACTCGCCGTACGGCGCCTGCGCTACATGTAATGGACTGGGAACAGAAAGTATTTGGAGCGATGCGCCATGTCAGGTCTGTAAAGGCGACCGCCTGCGTGAAGAAGCATTGAACGTGAAGATCGACGGCAAGAACATCGTCGATATCGTCAATATGTCGATCGAGAAAGCTGTGCCATATTTTGAGGATATCAAACTGACGGATGTAGAAAAAGAGATTGCCAGGGTAGTCCTCAGGGAGATCCAAGCCAGACTATCATTCATGGTAAACGTTGGCATCGAATATCTGACACTCGATCGTCGTGCGCATACACTATCGGGTGGCGAAGCACAGCGCATCCGCCTGGCCTCACAACTAGGATCAGGGCTCGTCGGCGCATTGTACGTACTCGATGAACCGACCATCGGTTTGCATCAGCGCGACAATGACAAATTGATAAAAACACTGCTACACCTGCGCGACATCGGCAACACCATTATAGTTGTTGAACACGATGAGGATACAATGTACGCCTCTGACTACATCATCGACATCGGTCCAGGCGCCGGTATCCATGGCGGGAAAGTTGTCGTAACCGGATATTTGGACGAATTGCTGACAGCAAAGAAGAATACATCAAACTCGTTGACACTGGCATACCTGCGCGGCGAGAAGAATATCCCCATGCCGGCAACTCGACGCCAACCGAAAGGTAAGATCATGATCCGCGGCGGTCATATATTTAACATACACGACATGAACGTAGATATACCACTCGGATGTTTGAACGTCATCACAGGCGTTTCCGGATCAGGGAAATCGTCACTCATGTATGAGATCCTCTACAAGAATCTGGCAGCGAGATTTGAAATGCGACACAGGAGCGCGGAAACATTGAATTGCAATACATTCGCGGGCTCAGAATATGTCGGTCGGGTCATCCTGATCGACCAGTCGCCTATAGGTCGTACACCGAGATCCAATCCAGTCACATACACAGGCGCGTGGACACACATCCGTGACCTATTCGCGGCCGAACCAGAGGCGCGAGCCCGCGGGTGGGGAGCTGGCCGTTTTTCATTCAATCGCCCAGGCGGCAGATGTGAGAATTGCGAAGGAAATGGCGAGATCGCTGTTGAGATGCACTTCCTGCCAACTGTTTACGTCACCTGCGATATATGTAATGGCAAGAGATTTATGAAGGAAACATTGGACGTGAAGTATCGCGGCAAGAACATATACGAGATACTCGAACTGACGATAGAAGAAGGCCTTGAATTCTTCAAAGATATCCCAGCAGTTGAGGATAGACTGGCGACATTGAACGAGGTTGGTTTAGGGTATGTAAAATTGGGCCAATCAGCTACTACTTTATCGGGTGGAGAAGCTCAGCGTGTAAAGATCTCGTCCGAACTTTACAGAGCGCATATGCAAAAGACGATATATCTCCTAGACGAGCCAACTGTCGGACTACATTATGAGGACGTCGCCAAACTCATCGACATATTACAGGCGCTAGTCGACAAGGGTAACACCGTCGTCGTCATAGAGCACAATCTTGACCTCATCAAGAATGCTGACTACATCGTCGATATAGGTCCAGAAGGAGGCGAGAGAGGAGGAAAAATCGTAGCAAAAGGAACTCCTGAAGATATTGCGGCAAATAGCAAGAGCTATACGGGAGGATATCTGAAAGAGACGTTAAAGAAAACGAGATAAGACGATAATCTCAACTCCATGAAGCGTCAATATGTGCATAACCTGAAATTGCCCGAGGAACCAGGTATATATATCTTCAAGGATTACAAAAAGAGACCCTTATACATCGGTCGGGCGACTTCTCTCCGAGATCGAGTGAAGAGTTATTTTTCGGCTGACCTCATCAAAACTCGCGGACGGCGCGTGGTCGATATGGTCACCCGCGCAAAAACTTTAACAGTACAAAAGACTGACTCCGTACTCGAAGCGATCATCCTAGAAAGCAACCTGATAAAGAAGTACCAGCCACACTACAATGTAGATGAAAGAGATGACAAGAGTTCGCAATATGTCGTCATCACAGAAGAGGAGTGGCCGCGCGTCTTCCTAGCGCGTGCTCGGGATCTCGAGGAGATGCAATATGCCGGAACTTTACCATATTCCACCAAGGTGCTATTTGGTCCATATCCGTACAGCGGGCTCATCAAAGAAGCGCTGCGAATCCTGCGCAAGCTATTTCCATTCAAGGACAGAAAAGCCTATGACCCTAGGCATGATAGATTCTACAAGTCGATCGGGCGATCACCGGAAGTTGGATATAGCGAATCGAGAGAGAAATATACTCGCACCATCAAGCATCTCATTCTATTCTTCAAAGGTGAGAAGAAGCAGCTACGCCGACAGATCGAGCGAGCGATGACTGAACAAGCTAGAGAAATGAAGTTCGAAGAAGCGGGTGAATCGAAACACCTCCTGTACGCACTCGATCATATAAATGACATCGCACTCGTCAAAGAAGACAAGCTGAATTCCAATTCGTTGCGCAACAGCTCACGCGTGGGAGAAATTGAAAAAAGTGAATTTCGCATCGAAGCATACGATGTCGCGCATCTATCTGGAACGAATGTCGTCGGTGCTATGGTTGTATCGATAGATGATGAAATGGCTAGAGCAGAATACCGCAAATTCAAGATCTCCAATCAAACCAATAACGACACGGCCGCACTAGCAGAAATCCTGCTTCGCAGGCTGAACCACACGGAATGGAATTATCCAGACATGATCGTTGTAGATGGAAATGAGGCGCAGATGAAGGTCGCTCTCAGTGTATTGAGATCAAGGAGACTCGAAATACCCGTTATTGCCGTAACGAAGAACGAGAAACATAAGGCTGACAGACTCATTGGCGAAGCGCAGATCATCACAAAACACAAGAAATCGATCATCAGGCTGAATGCCGAGGCTCATCGATTTACCATAGCTTTTCATAGAAAGAGGAGGGCTAAGATGATATAATATCTGCATGTCACATCGCACTCGCGTCGGTGTTCTCCGCGGAGGACCAAGCAACGAATATGAAGTCTCGCTCAGATCGGGAGCGGCCGTCCTAGATGCGCTACAGAAATATCACGAGAACAGATACGAAGCAAAAGATATCTTCATTGATAGGGCCGGTAATTGGTATATGGGCGGCATACCGATAGTACCCGAAACAGCCATTCATTCTGTGGATGTCGTATTCAATGCATTGCATGGCGCATACGGTGAAGATGGCAAGATCCAATCATTGCTCGAACATCACTGTAAACCATTTACTGGCTCAGGATCGCTCGGATCGTCGATCGGCATGAACAAGATCCTTTCAAAAAAGATCATGAATGACCATGGACTAAAGACACCACATTTTCATGAGTTCACATCCGATCGCGTGTCGAAAGATGCCGACACGATCGTCAAGGAGATGTTCCAATCATTCCTCATGCCCGCAATAGTCAAACCTGCCTCCAGTGGATCATCTGTCGGTGTATCTTTTGTAAAATATTATGATGAATTGGCCGTGGCACTCCGAGAAGCTGCCAAACATGGCAGTACGGTCATGATCGAGGAATATATTCCGGGCATCGAGGCGACATGTGCCGTCGTAGAAGGTTTCCGTGGCCAGGATCTATACGCATTGCCACCGATAGAGATCCGGCCAGCCAACACCTTTTTTGACTATGATGCGAAATACTTGGGAAAGTCTGAGGAGGTAGTGCCCGCGACTTTCACCAACAAATGCAAGCTTGCCATCGAGGATTTATCCAAAAAGATCCACAATGCCTTGGGGCTAAGGCATTTTTCTCGTTCTGACTTTATCATCCATGCTCGCCGCGGAATATACGTCTTGGAGACGAATACCTTGCCTGGACTTACAGAAGGATCACTATTACCAAAAGCCCTGAGAGCTGTTGGTAGTGACACTCATGAGTTTGTTGGACACGTGATCGAGCTAGCCATAAAAAACAGATAGTTATATCTCATAACTATCTGTCTCTTGAATATTTCGATATTTTCTATCGATCTCTATGGCGTGATGACGACGTTTGCCTTGGAACGAAGGGTTTCGATGAAGTTACTTATGAGAGCCTGTTCTTTGTCTCCGGCTAACTGCTGTTTGATCTGAGCGCTCAAGGTCTTGAGTGTTGGAACAGTCTTAACACCACTGGCTTTCTGTGATGCGCTATAGTCAGTATAGAACTTCGCAACCTCAGCATCCGTAACTGTTGCTGCTTTCGCATCGATGTTCGCGCGCAAGAATTTTTGTGTCAATAGCTGCTTCTCGATATTGGTCCTGAGTTGCGCGTCAGTGAGGTTGTTCTTTGTGAGAGTTGTTTTGAAAGCTTCAGCACTGCCAGCCTGTGTGACTAGAGCCTGATATTCTTTTTCGACTTCTGCTGGAGTAACGACCATTTTGGAAGCGGTGATGGCCTGGCTTAGCAATTCATTGCCGATGAGGCTATTCAAAACCTGTGTACGAACTTTGGCGACATCTTCGGAACTGGTTGCCTGGATGCCTTGGGCTTGATATGAAGCGATAGCATTGGTAAATGCTGTGTCATAGGTTGCCTTTGTGATAGCTACACCATTGACTGTCGCTACGTTTGCGACGGTAGAAACTACTGGGGAAGTTGTCGTGGCATTACTTAGTGCTGTTAGACTCGCTATCTTCGAACCAAACGCGAGATATCCGCCGACAGCGAGCACTGCTACTATGAGTATTATGATAAGGGTGACGATCAAACCGGACTTGTTTTGTTGTTGCATATGAGATTAGTTATGATTCTTATTAATATGTCTATGCTAGATTATAGCGTGCTTTCATTCAAATGTTAAAAGCATGTATCGTATTATAGACCATAGTGAGACTATCCGCAAAATAAGAAGTTTTATCGTACAATATTCCGTAAGAATGAATCCTAGTGAAATGACCGATAACTAGTTTGTGGACCTCGTTGGGCGGAATTGGAACCAGATAGTTTCGCATATATTTGCATTTGCACCGCTTGCAGAGCAATATAAATTAGGTTAACATATGTTAACTAAATAATATTATGGAAAAAGAACAAACAAAATACATGTCTACGTCCGAATTAGCGAAACTGTTACATGTGAGCAGAATAGCAGTTTTTAAGAAGATTCGATCTGGAAAGATCAAGGCTTTTAAGGTCGGAAGAAACTATGTTATTCCTATGGAAGAAGTGATGAGTGCAATCGGAACTTTCATTTCACCTGAAAAGAAATTTGAAATCGATGAAGTTGTAAAAAGAGCTGTAAAGGAGTATGGCCAAGCTTTAAAGCTACTTGGCAATGAATAATTATGGCGCGGCCAATTCTGAAGAAAATAAGTGTTGTCGAAGTTGAATATGTGGCTCATCGTCTCGCACGTGAATTGATGGAGTATGGTGAGCCAATACCACCATTCGATACTCGTTATCCAGATAAATTAGAGAGTTGTCTTTCCACGCCTTTCCAGACTTTTTATAGAAAAAGTCTTTATCAAGCATTTGAGACAAAGGCTTCGATCTTGTTTTACCTGATGATAAAGAATCATCCGTTTCAGAATGGCAATAAGCGTGTAGCCATTGTGACCCTGATATATTTCTTGGCACAGAATGGGCGAAAGCTGAAAGTCGACAATATTACACTATACGAGTTTGCGAGAAAAATTGCCGCCAGCGAAGCAAAAGATAAAGATTTCGTTCTTATTGTAATTAAAGAATTTATTATTCAGTATTCTCAAAAAGAAAAAATCGATTGATTTGTGGACCCGAGCGGACTCGAACCGCTTGCCTCCGCTTTGCAAAAGCGGCGCTCTACCTGATGAGCTACGGGCCCTTTAGGCCGTGCAAATAGAATACACTAAAAGACTCACACATTCAACAATTTTTTGTCTCCAATTCGATCCAGCAAGAAACATGCAATAAATCTACCATATCAGACTTTGTTAGATCTCTCATGATAACTTTCGCTTCGATTTGCAAAAATCACCCTATAACGGGTGAGATCTGCCTTAAAATAGCTTCGATCGATCTGATACTCTCGTATTACATCGCTTGACCGACTGATTTATCGCAAGCTTTGCAATTCTTCTTGTGAGTGATGATGAGGAAGATACCAGATATACCGACGAGAATATAGATGACCATCGACATGGTACTCCCAGCACCAAAGATAGCATCGACGAGATTCCAATTGAATGCAACTAGCAACCAATTCAAAGCTCCAATAATGACGAGAACACTAGTGATACAATGTGTAGTTTTCATTTGATGAAATTACTATTGATAATTAATAAAAGGACTGATTCATTATATCAGATTTTTGTGGCGTCGCCTTCGCAAAGCTACAGCGACATCCTACAAAAATATATCATCATTGTGGCGTCGCCTTCGCAAAGCTACAGCGACATCCTACAAAAATATATCATCATTGTGGCGTCGCCTTCGCAAAGCTACAGCGACATCCTACAAAAATATAGTCGCACTTCGTCGCTTCGCTCCTCTGTGCTCCTTATTTTTGTGGACCTAGGGGGGATCGCACCCCCGCCTCAGCAATGCGAATGCTGCGTAATGCTACTTTACTATAGGCCCGAATGAATGGAGCGATGATATACCCTCATGAAAAGGATACTTCATTTTTGAATAAATCTCAATTTGTGATACATTATCAAACATAGTTTTGGGCCATTAGCTCATCTGGTAGAGCGCACCCATGGCATGGGTGAGGTGAGCGGTTCGAGTCCGCTATGGTCCACAACCAGCCTTGGCTCATAGCTTTGGTGGTTAAATCGGGGTGTAGTATAGTGGTAGTATACACGCTTCGGGAGTGTGAGGTCCGGGTTCGATTCCCGGCACCCCGACAAATATAGAGCACCCTTAGCTCAGTTGGCTAGAGCGCGCCCTTCACACGGGTGAGGTCAGAGGTTCGAGCCCTCTAGGGTGCACATATCCGCATACTACTAGCGAGCCAACTGCTTGGCTCGCATCATAGGGCGAGAAAAGTCTGAGTATATTTCGAGACATGACAATGGCTGGAAATACGAGGACTGTACTGCGCTACTTCGAACAGGGTAGTGAAAAGAAGAAACTACTGCCTTTATTGAGTCCTGCGGATTCTGCCCAGATACGACCATGATGTCTCGCGATGGTATCACTAGAAATGAACAGACCAATGCCCATACCTTCTGTATCAGCCAGTTTAGCTTCTTTGGTGCGATAGAACTTTGTGAACAAAAGGGGGATCTCCTCCGCGCTGATACCGATACCACTATCATGCACAGAAAAGACAACATCCTTGTTGACTCTGGTCGCTCTTACAGTGATCATCCCCTGGTTCATGGTGTATTGGATAGCATTCTCGATAAAGACCTGGATAACGAACCTGATGCGAGATATATCGAGAGAAGCATAGAGATCTGATTCGAAATATGATTCTACATGGATCTTTTTTGCCTGTAATTGACTCACGAGTGATGTAAGGACCTCTTTGGTCAACTTAGATATATCCGTTTTCTCAAATCTATAGAAGTAACCATCATTAGATGATCCGGAAACACGGACGAGTAGGTTGGTGAGCTCTATCAACTTTCCATTTGCGTTGGTTATGTAATCGAGCTGTTCTCTGCCTTCTGGTTGCATGGGGATCTTCGTTAGATTTTCCGTAGCCCATTTTATATGAGTAAGAGGCGTACGGAACTTGTGCGTGGCAATAGTTATGAACTCATATTTCAGTAGATCTCCTTCACGCAGTTTCTTCCACACAAAGACAGCGATCACGACAGCGACCAAAGATGACAGTAGTGGAATAGCCCAGAATGGGAATCCTGGATAGTAAAATTGGAGGAATTGATTTGCTAGATTGATCATAGCGATGAGTACGCCGATAACAGCTATCGCCAAACTATAGAGAAAAGCTTTTCGAGCGATGATCTTTACATCCACCATATCGTAGGTGACCGCTCCATACACAAGCGGGATGGCATAGATAGGGACGAACCAGATTCCCCAGGCAGGATCGATCAATACGTTATAGACTAGGAATATCGGGATGGATCCGACAACATACCCGAAGACCATCGTATACAAAAAATATTTGATTCTATTACTATCCTTTGCTTTGTTGCCATTTTTGTACGAATCGATCACCTCCCAATACAGATAGAGCGGAACCAGAATATTGAATATGACCCTCATCACCCAGTGAAATTGTCCAGGATTATAGTAATTGGGAAAATACATTTTTGGCACCGAGTCTATAAGGAACGAATCGGGAAATATGATATAAAATATCGTGAGTATTATACCAACGATATATATGAAGATTATTATCCCCCTCCTCTCATTCAATTTATTTATGATGGCAAAAACAGTGTGAAGCGTAAATATGACTATAAAGATAACGCTCAAATTAAAAAATAAAATGAAACGGGAGAGATGTGGGTCACTGATAGTCACACCAATGAGATGCGAAATGACGAATATGGCAACCGAAAGATTGGTCAATGCCAGAACTATGTTGACTGTTTTTTTGTGATTGTTGACGATCACAAACACAACTATTCCGAGACTAGTCACGATGGAAACCACTGCGCCGATATTGTGAATGATGAGATGAATATTCGTCTCCATGAATATATCATTATATCATAACTATGAACCGCTAGGGCTGACTTTGTACTTGAAGGATGTTTATTGCTTAATCTGAGGTTGAAGCAAAAAGAACTCGAAATGCTTTGCCAAATTCAGTCTGGCTGATTTTTATGAGAACAACGCTGATCAATCGTCGGACTGACATCAATCGAATATGGTATCGTGATACTTATACCAAGCGTTTTTGTCGTTTTCTTAAGATGAGTGCCCGAGCGGACTTAACTCAGAATGCAGAGGAAGCCGTAAAAAGATTAGAAGGAAGCTGGAGATTTTTGTTTTCTGTAGCTTATTTTTTAAGAGTGAGACGATAATAACGATAGAGACGATGTTTCTGGAAGATGTAAAAGTTTTTGTTTTTTTATTTATCGTCTTCCTGAACAAAGTTCGAACTTTTTTCGCTGAAAATCCTGACTACTCCTGAATCATTGCTTCTCGCGTTCGCTCGGCGCCAGGTGTCGGGCGTAGAAGGGTAAATTTTGTATCATGTGGATAGAGAGTATTACAGCTAGCTTATATTTTATCGTCCAAAATGTTACAATTTTGGGATGAACAGCACTGAAAGGCTATCACCTGATCCTATTGACGGTGGAGGTACCAAAGAGGCAATGCCATCTCTTGCTCAGACGACTCCGGTTGAAGCGTCTGCCGAAAGCAGAGAAAAAGCACAAAAGATACTGAAACTGTATGAACGTGCAATTCTGGCCAAAGAATTCGAAACAGCTGACAATTTGGATACAACGGCCGTTCCGGCTGATGAATTGAAACAGGTCAGATTGAAGACGTTCTCCAAACTTGTCAATGAGATAAAAAAGTATAACGACGAGCACTACACCCATCTTCACGAGATTGAGGGCAAACTCGAAGCGATAGAAAAATGTCTTCATACGGACTCGCCGGATGTTAAGGAGACCAAAGACACTTTGATTCGCGGTTATATAAACAAACTTATCGACAGGACATATGACGGTCGATATAGTACTTATAGGAACAGTACTTATTTCGATGAAATCAAAGAGTGGAAAGAGAAAACAGAGACTTCGGATGAAGAATTGAAAAAGGTGGTCGAAGACGGATATTTGCGTCATCAAGCGAATATTTGCTATGGGTTAAGGGGACGTCAGGAGACAGCGTCGAGTATTAGGAGTGACTGGGATCGTCCGCGTTACGAAAAATTTGCAAAGGAGTACGAAGAAGTGATGCCCGCGCAAAATATAGCGTCATTGACAAAGGTGATGAAAGAGATGGGTTTCGATTATTCACCAAAAGAATTGGAAGCGCTTAAAGAGCGCGGTTTTGTTGCTTACTTGGAAGCCGATGGAGTTTCATCTTTTTCCTACAAGGAAAAGATCGAGTTTGCTAGAAAAGTCAGCAACTTAAGCGAAGCGGAGATACATTCTAAAAATGTACAAAGATTAGTTGCGGAGAAATTTGCCGAGTTTGTTCGAGGTATTACATTTGAAAAAGGTGGTACATACAGTGGTTATCGTCCTGAAGATAACGGTGATAATTATTGGAAACTTGAGTCTATGTCGCGATCACCTCTCTTCCCGGGAGATCTGAGCGAGTATCCGGAGATTCAAAAACTCGTAGATGATAAGTTTAAAGAAGAAGTTGCTCAGCTCAACGTGGAGAATGGTGCGTATGTATTGTCTGAATATGCCACCGCTGAATTATCAAATCGAAGCGAAACGATCGATCCTCATAAAATTTATAATCGAGTCGAAGGACTGATGTCGCATGCTAAGTCGATGAAGGTTTCGGACGAAGTTTTAAAGTCAGATAGACTTAAGGTGATTGTTTCAAAATACGTTGATGATTATTTTCAGGACATAAAGGGTGAAACTATTAGAAGTCTCAAAATAGGCAGGGAAGAGCTCAAAAAGTCTGGTTTTACCGACGAGGAGCTAGACAGGAAAGCCCGAACTAGTTATTTGAGTTCATTGCACACAAAGGACGCACATTCTATTTTCAGGATGAATGACTTGTGTGAGAATTTCCTATTTTCCGAGGAATTCAAGAAGTCAGCTGAAGTCGTGACCGCCCAAGTCGAATACCTGACATTCCTAGTAAATATGGAGGGCGTGCAACCGAGTACAATCGCGGAATTTTTGCGCAATGCGAAGTTCCCCAGAAGCGCTTTGGATTCCGAACACTTTAAACAACTTAAGGAGAAGATCATTTTGAATGCGATATCCGGTCAGAGTAATAAGAGCAGCCGCGAAATGAGGCTGATCTCGGATAAGCTTGATTTTGGCAATTGCGAGGAATTTCTAAAAAGTCCAACGGTCCAAGAGGATATCAAGAAGATGATAGACGAAAAGATCAAACCAGTCATGCCACATCTGGTCGATTCGTCATACGGATATGAAGGTGAGTATTTCAAGAGTAATAATGATGGGCTTTCATTTCAAATTACCGAACGATACAAAGATGCTGGGAAAGGTGTTCATGAATTTGTCAGCGCCTATAATTTTATTTCGATTCTGAGAAATCAAGAACTGATTCGGTCAATCTTCGATGAGAGTATACGCAGTGAGTTTCGGAAAGTCGAACATATCTCACAACTTAGGGGTTTGTCGAGAATCATAAAGACTTTCGAAGTTTTCGGCCTAAGCAAAGAATATCTGGAGAATGTAATGGCTGACTGCCTTATTGAGAATGTTGGTGTTGCATCTCATACCGTCGAACAAGGGTTAGGTAGCCAAAAAACGTCCAACGAATATCTTTTCGTCCCGCATGCTCCAGAGATAAGAAAGTACGGTAAAGAATTTGGATTGAAAGAGATACAACTTCGGCGGTTAGCACTGAAGTCGTTCGAGTATTGGCTTACTAATGAAAAAAACCATAGTGAGGAAACCGCAAAAACAATCTATGACGAATTCCATTTGACAGCTACGGAAACCGAAGAGGTAGTGAAAGAATTGTATTGTTCATACATTGCAAATGGTTGGAATGAAAAAGCTCTGGCTGTAAAAAATGCCTACAAGCTTAAGATCGATTCGGCGGATTTGGATGATGCCATGCAGAAAGCATTCATTGCAACGCTTAACCAAGGAAATTTGTATAGTATTGAGACGCAGTCTAAAAGTCTTTCGCCAGATTTTTTAAAGTCTGAACCGGTCCAGGGAGCGGGAAAAGCTCTATTTCTTAAAATGTTGTCCGGAAGAAAAATCGAAAATGCGCGCAAGCTTATGTCCGATCTTTCGCTCGGTATAAACGTGGCGAATATCATGGAAGCTAATCCAATGGCCAGGACGTTTATAGGAAAGCTCCAAGAGAAATTTCCAAAGCTGGCGACGAAGTATTCTAATTCGGTTGATGCTTTTCTCTCGATATATTCGCAGATTGGTGATGAGTGTATATTCGCCACCTTGGACAGCTATCCTTTCCTGGGAGAGGCATTAGTGAACAACGAACAATATGGTTTGAAACTTCTCTTTAAGTTTGATTCGCTAGATAAGCTATCAAAAAGTAATATCCAGACGCTTTTCCTTGCCAAGCAAGAAATATTTGCGCAAAGGCCTGAAATCGATGCGAACTCCCGAGATTTCAGAATAGCCTTGCAGAACAAGCTTGCGGATTATCGCCGAAATTCGGAGATAACGGCTACGATGACTAAGATTGGAATCGATGTAGAATCATGGCTCAATTATGAGGAAGAATCATTCTTTGATCTTGGAAAGCAGGATGGCATGGTCTCCGAGCAAATAAAGCCTGCAGTAGAACGTATAGCTGATTCTGTCGATAAATTCATAGCAGTGCATAAAGAAGTCATGGGTGAATACGAAAAAGAGTTGACGGCACATAAAATACCTGTAGCTGATATAGATGCTTTACGCAAAAAATTGGAAACTCTACGTCAAGATTTGGAAGCGGCAAGACCCAGTGAAAAACCGGCAAAAATAGCGGGTATGGAAAAAGGAATCGCACATCTTGAAAAACAGATCAGATCGCCTAAGACGGTCACGGCTTGGTCGCGATTCATAGGCGATATTGGGCGCTTTACCGTTCTAAAGAACGACATCGCAACAAATCTCGAGGCTCTTAAAAAACAAGAGCAGAAGATTGTTGAAATGGAAGCGTCGACTGTAGGTCCGCGGGAGAAGCGCAAGGAGATCCAGAAGATGAAGGGTGAGATTGAAAAAGTTAAGACAGATATTCTAGATAAATCCAATAAGTTTTCGCTTCAAGTTAATAGTTTCCTGACTGATAGGCAAAAATATCTTGGTCAGATACTTGGAGGCGAAAGATCTTTTGCCTTGACTCAAGAGATATCTGAAAAAATCGCCGAGCCTTTGGATCATTGCTCCACTGATTTCGATACCATAAGGAGAACGCTCGAGGATAAGAGGGAAGATGAACTGGAAGGAACAACACTAAGGGTAGGTCTTTGGGATCGCAATCCGGATGTAGATTTGTACATGGGTAACTACACTGATTGTTGCATTCGCATCGATAGCGAACATATGGGCGAGGAATCGACGATCGCGGACTATATGACCGATTTGGGTATGCAAATTGTCGCAATTTATGATGAAAAGAAAAAAGTGCCGGTAGCCGCGGCTTGGTGTTGGGTTGGTATCGACGACGATGATGAAAAGGCATTTGTTGTGGACAACGTAGAAGCAAACACGGAATACAGCACAAAATATAAGGATCAGATGACTAATGCATTAAAATCTTACATCGGGTCATATGCTCGCTCCATTGGCATGAAGAAAGTTGTACAAGGCCGGTCTAACAACGATCTGGTTATCGCAAATATGGATTCGGCATATTTCAAAGTAGGCGGATATAACCGCGCCAGCGGATATTACTTGGAAGGAGAGGATAACAGAGTCGGCGGTATGGATGAGGAGTAATAACCTGAATGATAATTTTGATAAAAATATGGAAGGAGAACAAACAAAATCTTATAAACTTAAATGGAAATTAATTTCAAACAAGTTACTCATTGGACTATATACCGAAGAAATCTGGAGGTGATTGGAGCGATTTTATAAATATCCTTGTGATCAGACTTTATTGATGTGAGCAATCTCACCTTCTCAAACTCAAAATCCTTCTGGCATATTTTCGCCGCCAAAATCAGTCTATCTATATCAACGCGATCAGTGTCGAGAAGTGTGACTCCGTCCAATTTTTTCATACCTAAAATTATATCATTACTGTAGCAGCAAAAAAGCGCTGGTCAGGCGCTTCGAAATTTTACGACCGTTTTGGGTTTAGGCAGATTTCTCCATATCGTCAAGTTTATCCTCCATCTCCCGAGCTTGGCGAAGCAGGGCTTTGACCTTCTTGTCGGCTACTGATTCGAGGTCAAGGTAATCACCTCGAAGATTGTGCACAGGAGGATCCATGTTCCAGTGCCGGATAGTCCAAAGGTGGTCGTGCGTAACGTCGGTGCGAGCCTCGACAATCACCCGGCCGTCCAGATTCTTGACGTCGCACGGCAGCGGCTTGTAAGCGAGCATGGCATACAGGTTTGCAATTTCCTGATCTGCTCTGTTTCGGGTCTGCTGCACCTCCCGCTTGCGCAGGATTTCCTTCGAAGCGTCATCGGCCGGAACTGGCACCTCTTCATCAGGCAACAGGTTCGGGTCAACGGCCTGAAAAATATGCTGCAAGCTCTTGCCCGAAAGACGGACGATGTAATCCGGACGATCATGGCTCGGCCGTTCGCCATTTTCACCGCAGGATTCTGACAGGTTCAGCGACAGAAACACTGTGTACGTGCCATGGTCGGGGCTGAACTTGGACTCCTCGATATAGGCGTGCGGTACCGTCTTCGGACAGCCGTTTGTATTGAACTTGAGATTGCCTGGGAGTTCGAACGAGGCCTTGAGAGCCTCATGCAACCGGCTGACAGCTTCAGGAGCTACACCGATAATTTTCAATTTCGCGCTGATCATACTATCTTACCTTTCCGTATTAACGGCACGCACTGCGTACTCGTTTTTTGTTCTGCCTTGAAACTTTCAAGGAGCTAATCCACCTTATCCATATTCCAACGCACATGCGTCGGGGATGTGGTTAATTTCTATATAGTATATCACATTACAACGCAAAAAGCAATAGGTGCCTTGTAGCTAGTAATAAAGGGTACCACTAGCGAGCCAACTGCTTTCAGACTATAATTGCCGCATGACTATCCAACCGCCCAAACAGACAGACCCTGTAACATTACACCCGACGATATTCGTGATACTAGGTATCACTGGGGACCTCGCCAGCAGGAAACTACTGCCTGCATTGCTCGAATTATTTTCAAAGAAATTGCTGCCGCAAAATTTTGCAATCGTGGGATTTTCTCGTAGGGCGTTCAGTAGGGAGGAATTCCGAGAGCTGATCCGGGAACATTTGAACATCCGCCCAGGACAATTTCGAGAAGAAGATATCAAACATTTTCTCGACCATATGACATATGAACAAGGGCTATTCAATGACCCATCAGCATATGAGAGATTGTCGTTGCGTCTCCAAAGTATAGATGACCGTTGGGGGCAATGCTCGAACAAGATCTTTCACCTGTCCGTGCCTCCGGATCTATACGAGGGAATATTGACGCATTTGGCAAATTCCAAATTGACCCTACCATGCGATGATATGACCGGCTGGACCAGAGTACTCATCGAAAAACCATTTGGTAATGACATAAACACCGCGCGATCGCTCGATAAGATGCTAGGTAAATTGTTCAAGGAAAAGCAGATTTTCCGCATCGACCATTATCTAGCCAAAGAAGCCTTGCAGAACATCTTAGCATTCCGTTTTGCAAACCCAATGTTTGAGCCGATATGGAACAAGCAGTATATCGACAAAGTGCATATCAAATTGTACGAAAATGATGCAGTCGGTGACCGTGGCGCATTCTATGACCCCATTGGCGCACTAAAGGACGTTGGTCAGAATCATCTTCTGGCAATGTTAGCGATCGTCGCTATGAATAACCCTCACAATTTTTCCGCGGATCAGATCCGCGCGGAACGTGCCAGAATCCTAAAATCATTGCGAAGGATCTCTCCGCGAAAAGTCAAACAACATGTTGTTAGAGGTCAATATGCTGGCTATCTGTCGGAAAAGGGAGTGAAGCCGCTATCCAATACGGAAACATATTTCCGAGTGAGAGCCGAGGTCACCGGCGCTAGGTGGAATGGTGTGCCATTCTTCCTGGAAAGCGGCAAAGCGCTTTCCGAATCAAAAGCAGAGATCGACATCTACTTCAAGAAATTTAAAAAGAGCTCGACAGATTTTCCCAATATTCTCACGTTCAGGATCCAACCTGATGAGTGCATCAAGATCAAATTCAATGTGAAAACGCCTGGCTATGGCTTTGACGTGGAACCAAAGACTTTGCGATTCAAATATGCGGATGTGTCCTCATTCTATGACGCGATACCGAATGACTACGAGAGATTGCTCCGTGACGCCTTCGCTGGCGACCAGACATTGTTCGCATCGACCGAAGAAATCATGGCTTCTTGGAGATTCATCACTCCCATCATTGAAAACCTAGCTTCACTACCGCTCAAGATCTATGAGAAGGGTACGATGGAGATCGAGTAGTCTCGGTCTTTTTTTCTGCGCAAAATTTTTGCAATAAAAAAGCAGCACCCTCTTGGATGCCGCAATGATTCGCGCCACGATCTATCAAACCACTGACTGCGACATTCATCCCTTTCATAGACTATCACCGTTTGAATGGGGCAACGTCGCCAGCTGGTAGCCAGATCCTCTTTAGCATCCAGTGGTAGAACCTACTACCACTCCGCCAACCAATCCACCAGCCGATGTAGCAACAGATAAGGATGACGATAGTATGGCTCAACATGCCACCGCCGATCAACATCAGCCATAAACTGATACGCAACAACCGTTTAGTGGTTCTCTGACACTCACCGATGGTCAAGAGCTCGCCAACCAGCGCGTAGACGATGATCGTAACTCCGAAGGTGATCGAGGTAACCGCAATAATAGTATTCATAATATTCCTCTCAAACTATGTTAATGAAGCAAAGTGCATTAATTGCCTCAAAGAACTGACTTGCGGTAAAATTAGCATAAAATGGAAAATATGTCATATCATTTGATGAAAGTGCCAAATGATGACATACTTCTTTCATGTCTCTATCCATCGGTATCGTTGGACTTCCGAACGTTGGTAAATCAACGCTTTTTAACGCACTCACAAAGAAATCAGTCCCGGCAGAGAACTATCCATTCTGTACCATCGACCCGTCAGTTGGAGTAGTTGCCGTACCAGATGAACGCCTGCAAAAACTTACAGACTTTTCAAAATCCGCCAAAACCGTGCCGGCCGCTGTCCAATTTACCGATATCGCCGGTCTGGTAAAAGGTGCCTCAGAAGGTGAGGGACTCGGCAACCAATTCCTCTCACATATACGCGAAACAGATGCGATCGCGGAAGTCGTGCGTATATTCGAAGATGACAACGTGATCCATGTTGACGGGACCATAGATCCATTGAAAGACATCGAGGTGATCAATCTAGAGCTAGTACTTGCCGATCTCCAAACCGTTTCCAAGCGCAAAATATCTATCGGTAAAGAATTCAAGGCGGGTAAGAAGGAAGCCGTCATCGAACATGGATTGATCGAAAAACTCCTCAAAACATTGGAAGCGGGGAAGGTGGCCTCAACTATCATAGCGGATGAATATGAACAGCCATTCCTTCGCATGCTCTGTCTCATCACGGCAAAACCATTCCTGTATGTACTCAACAAGAAAGCTGGCGCGAAGAATCTGGACGAGCCGATGGGTGGCGAGATGGATCCTCGTTGGGAAAGGTTGCATAAATTCTTTGCTGATACCGGAGCAAAACATGTTATCGTCGATGCTGGAATAGAACAAGAGCTCAAGGATCTCGACGAGCTGGAAAAAATGGAGATGCGAGATATGTTGAATGATTCGGTGGGCACGCAAAACTCCACTATTATCAATTCAAGCGATAAAAAAATCGTACACAATGACGGTGTGAATGAGCTTATAAAGATGGGCTACAGTTTGCTCGGATTGATTACATACTTTACTACTGGTACTGACGAAACGAGAGCTTGGACGATACAAAAAGGCTGGACAGCACCAGAAGCTGGCACGGCTATCCACACTGATTTCAAGGACAAATTCGTTCGTGCGGAGATCATCGAATGGGACAAGTTATTGGCGGCTGGCTCCTATGCCGCGGCTCGAGAAAAAGGTCTCCTGCGCACCGAAGGTAAGGAGTATGTGGTCAAGGATGGGGAAGTGATAGAGTTTAAGGTTTAGGAAAAAGAAAATGCGCCCATTTAGAGTGCCAATAAGTTAGTTGCCATCCATAAAAGTTCTCCTTTCAGGACTATTGTAGCATAGATTGGAGAATGCGCTTCCCTTGCACTATTAAACAGATCATTGTATGATATGTAAGAAGTCCAATGAAAATTTAACCAAAGAAAGTGAGTGTTGAACATGTCATATAGGCACACACGTAGAGAACGTCGGTTTCGAGACGGGTTTGATGACGGAGGAGGAGTCAAATTCCACTTCCTCAGTGATTACGCGAATCACATCTCAGCACACCCGAATATAGATGCGATGCCGGGAAGCCGGCACATCTTTGATATTTTGCTCATTATATCGATCATCGGCTGGTGCATCTTCTTGATAAGGTGCGTGGTCATAGATCATCCACTGAGCTAACCACCAGTCACTGAACGCGTCAACACCGAGCACCGGCACCTTCGATGGGGCCGGCTTTTTTTGTATATTTAACCTTTCTGCGTTATCATTCAACGTATGAAAAATGACGCAAACATAGTCAAACAGACAAAACCTGCACAACCATACAACCATTTGATTCTGGAAAAGAAGTGGCAAAAGAAGTGGGCATCCTCGAAAATATACAAATCACGGGAATCAGCGAAATCAACCTACAAGAACGCACAAAAAGGCAAAAATACGGGTCGTGACAAATACTATGTTCTCGATATGTTTCCATACCCATCAGGTGAAGGTCTCCATGTCGGACATCCGAAAGGTTACATAGCCACCGATGTCGTTTCCCGCATGAAGAGAATGCAGGGTCACTCGGTCCTACATCCGATGGGCTTCGATGCATTCGGCCTGCCAGCAGAGAACTATGCTATCAAGATGAAAGTGAATCCGGCTGATGCGGTCACGAAAAATGTCTCGCGGTTCAAGAAGCAATTAGAAATAATAGGACTCGACTATGATTGGTCGCGCGAGATCAATACAACTGACCCGGCATATTACAAATGGACACAATGGATATTCTTGCAATTACTTGAGAGAGGTCTGGCTTTCGAATCATATGAACCGATCAATTGGTGCCCGGTAGACAAGACAGGTCTTGCCAATGAAGACATAGAAAACGGCCGCTGTGAGAGATGTGGCGCGCTAGTTGAGAAAAAATCGATGAAGCAGTGGGTTTTGAAGATCACAGATTATGCCGATAGATTACTCTCGGATCTGGATGCCGCTGATTATCAGATGCCTCTCCTCGATTGGCCAGAATCCATCAAGGAAGCGCAGAGGAATTGGATAGGGAGAAGCGAGGGGGCACTAATCAAGTTTCCGACCATTAATAACCAAACGCCAAACGCCAAACATTTAAAAGATATCGAAGTCTTCACCACCAGACCTGACACATTATTTGGCGTCACATATGTCGTCATTGCACCGGAACACAAATGGGTTGCGGAGCTCTTGACGCATGTCAGCAACAAGAAGGAAGTGACCGACTACATCGCTTCGTCAAAGCTGGAAACAGAGATCGAGAGAACAGACGTCAAAAAAGAAAAAACTGGTGTGGAATTGAAAGGAATCCGAGCCGTGAATCCCGCCAATAACGAAGAAGTTCCTGTCTGGATATCAGATTATGTATTGGCTGACTATGGGACAGGTGCCGTCATGGCGGTTCCCGCGCACGATGAGAGAGATTGGGAATTCGCAAAAAAGTTCGGATTACCTATAAAACATGTCATTGCGCCAGAAAGGAAAGGTCTATCAGACGAATCGAAGTATTCATTTACAGGTGACGGATTCTTGATCGGCTCCGACAAATTCGACGGACGTGAATCAAACTCAGTCAAAAAAGAGATCACTGAATCCGTTGGCGGCAAATGGGTGACGAAATACAAGCTACGCGACTGGGTATTTTCCCGCCAGAGATATTGGGGTGAGCCTATACCAGTCATCCATTGCGAAAAATGTGGCACTGTGCCAGTTCCTGAAAAGGATCTACCCGTAAAATTACCGAGAGTAAAATCCTACGAGCCAACAGGAACCGGAGAATCTCCTTTGGCGGCGATCGCAAAATGGGTCAATGTAAAGTGTCCTAAATGTAAAGGCAAAGCCAAGCGCGAGACGAATACGATGCCACAATGGGCAGGTTCTTCGTGGTATTACTTACGCTACATGGATCCAAAGAACAAACGGGCACTCGTCGATCCAAAGAAAGAGAAATATTGGTCATCGGTCGATCTATATATTGGCGGAGCTGAACATGCGACACGACATCTCATCTATGCACGTTTCTGGCACAAATTCCTATACGACATTGGCGTCGTCTCGACTATTGAACCATTCATCAAACTGCAAAGCGTAGGTCTCATTATGGGTGAGGATGGCCGCAAGATGTCCAAGAGGTTTGGTAACGTCGTGAATCCAGACGAGATCGTTGCCAGATTTGGCGCGGATACTTTGCGCATTTATGAGATGTTCATGGGCCCATTCGATCAGCAAATCTCATGGAGCACCGATAGTATGGTCGGCGCAAGGAGGTTCATTGAGAAAGTTTGGAAACTTCTTAGCAAAGTAACTGACACAGAAGTTACTTTGCTAAAGACACTTCACAAAACCATCAAGAAAGTCACTGAAGACATTCAAGGACTGAAATTCAACACAGCCATAAGCTCACTGATGATAGCTGTCAATGAGATAGACGATGCCGAAGCGATAACGAAAGAACAATTCGAGCTATTCCTCAGGATCCTCGCGCCGTTTGCACCTCACATAACTGATGAGCTTTGGAATCTACTTGGAAATAAGAAATCCATTCACATCTCTGCTTGGCCTGCATATGATCCTATGATAATTGTAGATGACGATGTCCGTATCATGGTGCAGGTAAATGGCAAGATGCGCGGACGATTTATGGCTCCAAACGACTCACCGCAGGACCGATTGGAGCAGACAGCGACGGCTTTACCAGATATTCAAAAGTGGCTTGATGGCAAAACGATAAAGAAGATAGTCGTTGTTCCGAATAGATTGGTGAGCATTGTAACTAGTTAATATGCCAGTAAGATCGCTGGCTACCCGTCCTCGGAGCACGTCCGAGGACGTCAATCTTACCGGACCGGGCTTTAACTGTTTAGCATTTGTTGCTATGATTAAACTACTATGAAAATCCTATTTGCAGGCGGCGGAACAGGCGGACACTTCTATCCACTCATGGCTGTAGCAGAAGCTATCCGCGAGAGGTGCAAAGAACGCAAGATCATACCACCAACTCTGTACTACATGGCACCGAGCAAATACAACGCACGGGCACTTTTCGACAACGAGCTCGAATTCATCCAAGTACCGGCCGGGAAAATACGTCGCTATTTTTCCATATTGAATGTCACTGACCTATTCAAGACTGCTACAGGATGTGTGATGGCTATTTCCAAGATGTATTCCATTTTTCCAGATGTCGTATTCGCCAAAGGCGGCTTTGCCAGCTTCCCGGCATTGTTCGCCGCCAGGATCCTGAAGATCCCAGTCATCATCCACGAATCAGACAGCAAACCAGGAATGGTGAGTAGCTGGGCAGGTAAATTTGCCAAGAAGATCGCCGTCTCATATCCTGACGCGGCTCATTATTTTACCAAACATGGAGATCGTGTCGCCCTTACCGGCAATCCGATCAGACGTGAGATCGTCATACCACTAACAAATGGCGCGCATGAGTTCTTGAATTTGGAGGAAAAAACACCAGTCATCTTGATCTTGGGCGGCTCGCAAGGCTCACAGAATATCAATGACTGTATCATCGAGGGGTTACCAGAACTTTTAAATAGATATCAGATCATCCACCAGACAGGGAAGAACAACCTAGAGGAGATCGTATCCACCTCAAAAGTCATCTTGAAAGACCACCCTTACGGATATCGCTATCATCCATTTGACTATTTGAATGAGCTCGCCTTGCGTATGTCTGCCGGCGTCGCCGATATCATCGTTTCCCGTGCTGGTTCGACGATATTCGAGATCGCCGCATGGGGCATACCATCGATCATCATCCCATTGCCGAATAGCGTGAGTCATGATCAAACTGCTAACGCTTTCGCATATGCAGAATCTGGTGCCGCGTCGGCGATCGAGGAGAACAATCTGAGCTCGCATATCCTCATAGAAGAGATCGACCGCATCTACAATTCGCCAAAGATCAAGGAAACCATGAAGATCCAAGCCAAGGCCTTCGCCAGGACCGATAGCGCTAACGTGATAGCTGACGCGATCTTGAATATGGCTCTCCAGCATGAGAGATAGCCTGTGATCACTGGCTATTTGAGAGACTATTTTGGAGACTATTGCAATCCGACACCATTTATGTGTTATACTAATAGTCTAAAAACAAGTCGACATTAGCAACCTTAATCATCATTATTAAACACATGGAACCACAATCATCAGGCGTTAAAACATGGCAATGGGTAGTAACAGTCATCGTCATCGTCGCCCTTATAGTTATCGGTATACTAGTATTCGGCGGAAGCAAGTCTGGCACAACAGACCTCTCTGATCAGAATCCAGTCACCGATCAGACTGGTACACCGGCTCTGAACCGCATCGTCATGTCAGATCAATACCCGGGCAACGTCGTCTACCTATCATCAGTACAGGTTGAGAACCCATCATGGGTCGTCATCCAAGCTGATAACGGCGGACAACCAGGAGCGATCCTCGGTTCTCTACATTTCGCTAAGGGTATCAATCCAGGCAAGGTTACATTGACCAAACCAACAGTTGAAGGTGGCACATATTACGCAGTCATCTACACTGATGATGGTAAGCCGACATTTAACGTCGTTACAGATGTTCCTCTGAAAGACGCAAACGGCAATATCATCATGAAGATATTCCACGCTTCTGCAACAGCTGATATCAATCTAAAAGGGTAGAGCAGTAAACTGTAATCAGTAAACAGAAGGCGCAGGCAAAACTGCGCTTTTCTGCTATACTATTATTATGAATACTCAAGGACAGACAAATCCCATCATAACCCGCTTTGCGCCTTCACCGACAGGCCTTTTCCATGCCGGCAGCTATAGAACGGCGCTATTTGCATATATATTTGCCAGACAAAAGAAGGGCAAATTTATCCTTCGCATAGAAGATACCGACAAAGAAAGATCAAAGAAAGAATATGAGGATAACATCATCGATAGCTTGAAATGGATGGGTCTATCATACGACGAATATTACAAGCAATCAGAACGCACGGAGATATACAAAAAATATATCAAGCAATTGATCGACTCCGGTCATGCGTATATCTCCAAAGAAACGCCAAAAGAGCCAGGAGATAGAACAGAAGTGATCCGCTTCAAGAACCCGAACAAGATTGTAGCCTTCGAGGATTTAATAAGAGGACGAATAGAATTCGACACCACAGATCTCAAAGACTTCGTCATTGCGAGGAGCATGGAAGAACCGGTGTTTCACCTCGTTAATGTCGTCGATGACTATGAAATGGGTATGACTCACATCATCCGTGGTGAAGACCATATATCAAATACACCTAGACAAATCCTCATCTACGAAGCGATAGGGGCACCGATACCATTGTTTGCACATATACCGCTACTTCTCGCATCAGATCGTTCAAAATTGTCCAAAAGACACGGCGCTCAGCCGATCAGTTCATATCGCGAAAAAGGATTCCTACCAGAAGCTATCGTCAACTACATGGCGCTCCTCGGATGGCATCCTGCCGATGATCAGGAACTTCTGACATTGCCACAGATCATCGAGCAATTCTCACTTGATCGTGTTCAAAAAAGCGGTGCGATTTTCGATGAAGAAAAGCTCCGTTGGTTCAACAAACAGTACATAACCAAATTATCAGATAGTGATTTCATCGGATATGCCAAACCTTTTCTGCCAGATTGGCTCAAAATCGAAAGTGATCTATTTGCGAGGCTTTTGCCGCTACTCAGAGAGAAAATAGTCTGCTTTGGTGAGATCCGTGATCTGCTCGATGTCACGATGATCGATGGAAAAATAGGCGAGCTTGCATTTGTTCGAGAGATACAAAAATATTCTACTCCGCAACTTTTCTGGAAGAAAAATCCCAGCAGGGAAGCGGCGTGGAAACATCTCGATGAATGCCGTCGGATATTGTACGAAATGGTAGGGGAGTCGTTCACCGCTGAAGATCTGAAAGCTGCTATCTGGCCTTACGCCGAGGCAAATGGCCGAGGCGATGTGTTGTGGCCGCTGCGTATGTCACTAACCGGCCAAGAAAAGTCACCAGACCCATTCACTTGCGCCTCCGTACTCGGAAAAGCAGAGAGTCTGAAGAGGATAGATGTGGCCATAGAGATGCTCCAAACAGCTGCCTAGGCAGTATTAAGTATGAAATATAAAGTATTTGGCATAAACGCTTTGAAGATAACTATCGCCGTGCTCATACTTAATGCTTCATTCCTTATATCCGCAACTATTCAAAATGTCGCGGCGCAAACCGCCGATGAGCTCCAGTCCAAGATCGACCAGAGAAACTTGGATATCAAAAACCTCGAAGTCGAGATAAAGAAATACCAATCACAGATCGACGACCTAGGCACCCAGGCGGACTCGCTTTCATCGACTATCAAGTCGTTGCAATTGACCCAAAAGAAGCTCGAGGCGAACATCACCGTAACACAGGACAAGATAGCTACAAAAAGCTTCGAGATCCAGCAACTAGGATCAGAGATCGTGACCAAGCAGAGCAACATCAGCGAAGATCGGCGGATCATCACCCAGTCATTCATGCAACTCGACCGAGAGGGAAATTCGACGATCACCAACATCATTCTTGGCAGTAGATCGATCTCAGACGTTCTCAACACTTTGAATGAGCTCTCGTTGGTCCAGAAAAATGTCTTTAACACGATCACAACACTGAACAAAGACAAAAGCCGACTTGAAGTAAACAGATCAGCCAGCGAGAAAGCCAAGGCCGATCTATTGTCATTGAATCAACAGCTAGCAGACCAGAGAAAAGTCGTCCTTTCGACGGTTGCCGAGCAAAATTCTCTGCTCAGAGAAACTAAAAATTCTGAGAGCTCTTACAAGGCGCTTCTCGCCAGAAAGAAGATGGAAGAAGCGGCTTTCCAGGATGAACTCAGTAGCTATGAATCACAGCTAAGGCTGATAGTCGACTCTTCAAAGTTGCCTGGTACCGGTTCCGGAGTCCTGATCTGGCCGCTCTCGACCGTAAAGATAACGCAGTATTTCGGCAACACTGACTTTGCTACTGCCAATCCTCAAATCTATAATGGAAAAGGGCACACGGGAGTCGATTTTCGCGCTTCGATAGGTACTCCAGTCAAGGCTGCGCTGTCAGGCACGATCATCGGATCATCGAATACTGATCTGGTCCGAGGTTGTTACTCATATGGTCAATGGCTGATGATCAAGCATGGAAATGGTCTCTCGACACTATACGGGCACCTTTCAGTCCGATCTGTGACGATCGGCGACAAGATTACGACTGGAGAGATCATAGGCTATAGCGGCAACACAGGCTATTCTACTGGTCCTCATCTGCACTTTGGCGTTTACGCATCTGATGGTGTCGAGATCAAGAAGTTCAACAATAGTAAGAACTGTAAAGGCGCGACGATCCCTGTGGCGGATTATAGAGCGTATCTGAATCCATTGTCATATTTGCCTGCGCTTTGAATGGATCAAAAAACAGAAATGGACGATGAATAGAAAGATGAATAGAAAACTGTGCTGTGCATAACTATGAGGCGCTTTTTTGATAAAAAGGATAAAATGATTAGCATGATAGCCTACAACAATACAAATAGAGGTGGTTTGATCCGTACGGTGATCTTTATTGCCGTCATATTGATCGTCTTGGCGTACTTTGGACTCAATCTGCGTGGAATAGTCGCTTCACCAACATTCCGAGACAATTGGAAGTTTGTGAGTGGTCTAGCGATGACGATCTGGGACAAATACCTGAGTGTCATCCTGGCATTCATTTGGAACCATCTGATCTCTCCACTGATCTCGAAACAGGCGTAGAGAATTGATTCACTAATTCTGAAATTTTAACGGCGGCAGGGAATACCACCTTCTTTCTTTCACAATAGCTATATTGTCGGAAAGATATATTGTGCGACATCATTTCCTTTTGAAGCGCTCATACCTTCATTGTAGCGATTATTATCCCCCTGCTGGCTCACCTTTATCTTGAACGTTCCTCCGCCGCTCAAGACACCGACTTGCGCAAGCATATAACCATTCATTGTGAATGTATATTGATTACTTCCGGCTGGTACTATGCTGAAGTTGTCTGGGGCAGTTCCAGAACCGAAATCATAGGTCTTACCTGTAAATGAATCACCGTTATATCCCATAAGAATAACATCGGCTGGGCCAGAAATATTCGTGCTAAATGAAACCGTTATCGGTTGACCTACGTAATACACCTCTCCTCCATTAGGTGAGATAACTGTTAGTTTGGGGGCAACAGGAGTAGGCTGTGTTGGAGTTGAAATACCTGGTGCAATTGTTGTTACAGGATTAGTAGTGTTACAAGTAAACCCAGAAGGACAGACTGCAGTCGGAGTCGTAGCTGTAGTATTGGTGTTGGAACACGTAAATCCTGCTGGGCAGTTACCACTTTGAGGAGTACCTTGTGTCGACCAACATGAATATCCTGCAGGACATTGGGGCATCGCAGGAGAAGTTGAAGTAACTTGCCCCGTTGAACAAGTATACCCAATGGGACATATATTAAGAGTTGCTCCATTTCCACTCTCTGATGTTAATCCATTTCCTAGATTCGCAACTGTTATACGATATGTTCCAGCACTCAAATCTGAGGGAACGACCACGTTGATAGTTGTTCCGTCCGAGGATATCGAGTTTGGAGAAACTTGTTGTGACGTGCCGTTCCCATAGAATATGACCGCGGTAGAAGGACTCGAGAAACCAGAACCGTATATAGTGATCCATCCTCCGAGAGGTGCCGAGGTTGGAGATATATAGCTTAGAGCTGGAGCCGTTGGATTTTGTGAACTGGCAGGCCGACAAATAAATCCGGCTGGGCATGTATAAGCTGGCGGTTGAGTTGTAGGAGTGGTAACAGGATTGCAAATATAACCTGCTGGACAAATTCCGTTCTGCGGTGTGCCTGGAGAAGTTCTACAAGTGTAGTTCGCCGGACAGCTGACTACTGGATTCGTAGCTCTACAAGTGTAGCCAACCGGACATGCTAAGGCTAGACCTTGATTAGAACCTGAAGAGATCGGGCTGGTGCTCGGTTGTGTCGAAGCACCACATCCATACAATGAATTCACTTTAGCACGTGTGGAATTTCCAAAATACCCAGTGCCATGACTCAATCCATTTGGCGTGAGAATATCTGTGGTGTATTTCTCCTGAAGTCCGACTACCGCTGATGCCAGAGTCTCATCATATGAAGAAACTACGCTCGTCGAACTCCAAAGTCCCTCATTAATTATAACTCTCTGCAAAGCGCTTGCTTCTGCTGAAGATAGGCGTGTCCCTACTCCAAAACTTCTAGCGAATGTGTAGCAGGAATTCGCCGACATCGTCTGAGCATGCACCCGTGATTGTGATACAAATGCAGAAGGCATTACCGCAAACGAAAATATGATCGATAGCGTGACTATTGAGACGACGTATTTTTTCATGTTAATAATTTTATTAATAATGATCAACTAGTTAATAAATGAAATACCCTCCAATTGCGCTAATATAATATCACAAGTTAGGGAAAGATGTTGTATAATGAAGCAACAAAAAGATCCCCCAAGCTTGTGGCCTGAGGGATCAACGGAGAGGTAGGGTTCTTATTCTCTTAGATTTGCGTTATGCAGATCGGCCGAAGCAGATCAGCTACTGACAAATCGGAATTATCCCTTTAGGTGGTGTAGAATAAACACTGTTTAGGTGTTGTCTTCATTCACCGCAACCTTTGCCGACGGACTGATTTCTTCAAGTTGGGCCATTGTCTCTTCATAGGCCTTCTTGTAGATCAGCTTCACGAGCTCAGCAAGCTCAGCTGCTGGTATCCCCATGCTCTTGGCCTCGTTGTGGATTTGACGCTTAATTTCTTTCGGCGCTAGTTTGATTCCGTCACGTTCCAGTTTTGCATAAAGTCCCATCAACGCGAGCTCCCCGAGTCTTTCTTTACTGATTGGCATATTTTACCTTTCTGTAATAAACTAACTTGCCTAATCGTCAGGCAAACCGGTTGATTACTACATTTCATCAACATAATAAGTAGTATATCACCTCCTGATAGTTCTGTCAAGCACAAAATGTCGCGAATGATCCTTTCGCACATAGTTTCTATGACGAAAACACCAGTCGAACTGCTTATTGTGCGACACTGTATTGATCCGATAAGTAGCTGCTCAGCTCCACTTCCCTCATTAAGCCATACCTTGATGTCGTACAAGTTTGTGGTATGCGACAATTGAATTATTTTTCCAGAATAAATATAAACAAAACTGCCCTTGCTTGTCAGCAGTGGCGTGCTTGCTCACGGGACTATCTTGCGAGGTGAAGTTTTATCATGGAACTCTGAAGACGAATCCCTATTCAAAAATGTTAATTGAGGATGCCAAGCATTTCGGTTACATTGTGCGAACCAAACCTGTCAAAATATTGAAACTATCTATTGACGCTTCCAGTATTCCGGCAAATTCGCCTGAATTGTTGAAGAACTTTATTCGAAAGCCATTTCTAGCAAAGCTCAAAGTCGAAACCATAGAGACTTTGAACAACGAGCTTCGATTACTGAATCAACAAGGTATTTATGAAATTGAGGATTTGAAATCAAATTTTGATGTAGAAATAGGACGCGATCTGCTTCGCGATTTTGAAAATAATAATGTTGAGACTTTTATACTGTGGAGCGGAGATAGTGATTTTGAAGATCCCGCTAATCAGTTACTAACAGATAGGAAGCATGTCATGTTGTTCGCAACTTCCGGCAAAGTAGCTAGTGAACTTAGTGATCTATGTGCAAAAGGTCTCAAGATTTATGATGTCAAAAAGATCAAGGAGTTTATCTGCTACAAGAAAGAGATGAGACCAGTACCGGGCATAAATAAGAGCCAGCCAACTACATAATGCAAAGGGGACCTCTTGCGAGGCCCCCAAGCTCTGGAAAATTGACTGTTAAGGTCATCTATAGGTTATCAGATTCAATCCAAAAGTCAAGCTTACGGTGTGCATAACGTGGAACGGCAAACGGCACCCATTTAGGATGCCGTTTTATTGGGTACCACCGGCGTACAATAGGTTTCTCCGGTGCCATATCTGGAAGCACGACACATACGAAACATATCGTGCATTGAAGACTGCTCTTGCTCTTATGTATAGCAGTAACAGTGAGATTAATCATTACGGGTCACAGACAAGAAACCTACACCCGTAACAAGGATAAGAATAGCACCATCTCTACATTTTACCCAAAAATACCTTCTCCATAATTTCCGTTGAAATAAGCTTCTTCGGATCCCCTTCAGCGACAATCTTGCCTTTATCCATAACATAAACGCGATTGGATATTTCTACAAGAGACTTTATATTATGCTCAACCACGATAACTGCCGTTTTTCGTCTCTCGTTAATCTCCTTTATTTTCGCAAAAACTTCCTTAACAATTTTAGGAGCCAAACCTAGTGACGGTTCATCCAATAGTAAGACTTTAGGATCAGGTATTAGTCCTCTGGCGATAGCTAACATTTGTTGTTGACCACCAGATAAAGTACCTGATTTTGCCTTTAATTTGCTCTTTAGGGCAGGAAACAACTCAAGCACATTACTTATCCTTTCCTCTCGCTCACTTCGTGACAATCCGAATCCACCGATCTCTAAATTTTCCAGTACAGTGAGGTGTCTAAACACTCTGCGTCCTTGCGGCACGAATGAAATACCGCGCTTTACTACTTCATATGATACAGGAGTAAATGACTGCCCTTCCCAGTAGATCTTGCCAGATTCAAAAGTCGTCAAGCCAAATATAGTTTTCAGAATCGTAGACTTACCTGCCCCATTCGGACCCATGAGAGCAACAATCTCGCCTTCATCTACGGCAATTGACGCGCCATCGAGTGCTTTGACACCTCCATAATGGACGTGGATGTTATCGAGTTTTAATAAAATTTCTTTCATATTATTCTCCAAGATACGCCTCAATTACATCCTTTCTCGCCAACACTTCTTCCGGCTTGCCTTCTGCCAAAAGCTCTCCAGAATCAAGCACATATAAATAATCAGATAACTCGCGAATTAGCTCCATATTATGCTCTATCAGGATTACCGCCTTACCCTGCGCCCGTAGTTCCCGCATCACATCAGAGACAGTCTTGATCATCTCTGGAAACAATCCAGCAAAAGGTTCATCAAATAGCACAATTTCCAGATCTCCTGTGCCACTGTGACTCATAGCTAACACCCTGGCAATCTCCAATAGCTTACGCTGTCCGTAAGATAGATTTCTTGCCAACTCATCGCGCTTCTCCCATAATCCGACTTGTTTCAAAACAGCTTCCGCCTTATCAAGATGAAATCTCGTATGTCTTTCAAATAACGCTGGCCAAATACTTCTCTCCGTCAACACAACTAGAATGTTATCCAATACCGGCATCTGCTCAAAAAGTCTTACATCCTGAAAAGTCCGTGTCATTCCCAAAAACGGCACATAATGAGGCATAATTTTCGTTAACTTCTCACCACTGATAATAATCTCACCATCATTGGGAGAAATAAGTCCAGTCAATATATTTACAAGCGTAGATTTACCTGAACCATTCGGGCCAATAATGCCGGTGATTCTTCCGGGCTCGAATGAAAGTGAAAGCTTATTTACGGCATAGACGCCGTCGAAGTGTTTAATCAAATGTTTTGTCTCAAGAATGGCCATAACGTATACATTTTTCCACATTTTGATCATTTAGTAAACAAAAACCGCGCAGCCAGCCGAAGCTAACTGCGCGTTGTGATCTCAAGAAATCGGGAGTTATTCCTCCATCAGGCACTTGAGCGCCTTGTCCCATCGTTTACCGAGGTTATTTATCTCCAAGGAAACCCACGGGATCAAAACTGATTTTACCAGTGACACCTTGACCCGTGTAATTTTGGATATTGCTCAACCATTTATTCATGTCTAGGTTGTAAGTGCTAACCATCACATTGAAACAGTCATAACCATAACCAGACAAAAATCCCGGTGCGGTACCAAAGTGAGCAGTGTATTTATCAACAAAATTTTTGTCTAGTATAGATGTTGAATATAGACCTTCAGCACCTTCCAGTTAAATAAAAATTATCGGTAATAATCTTCTCTTTGCCGAGAAGTTTGAGGGTTTTTATCTGATTTGCGGATAAAATGTTAGACATGACCAATTATGACAAAGCTAGCTCCAAAAACTTCCTTTTGTACGGATCTATGTCTATAACATTCCAATACTCTTTCAATTCAGTTATCTTCAATCTACCTTCACCCAAGCCAAAATGATCATTTGTTCAAGTTTCCAAATAGTATAAGCTTTGGGATCTTTCTTCAATTCCGTTGTGTCTACAGACCAGTGTTCCATGTGGATATTATACCATATTTCAGATGAAAAACCTCGCCTATTGACTTTATATTACATTATTTGTTATCATATATTTAATCACCAACGGAAAAGGTTCCCTTATAAGGTTTTGTCCTTATGAGGGCTTTTCTTTTTATACTCTAATTTCATCCTTAAATCATTCATAAACCGTAAATGGTTCTTGAATAATTCAACTTTTAATAATGCTGAAAATCTATACCTATTAGGAATAAGTAAAGCTAAAAATTTTTGCTTTTCAATCAAGTGTTTAACTAAACAATGAAAATCTCCATCTCCGGTAACAATAATCGCTTTGTCATAATTTGGATATTCTATCATTGACCATAAAACTAATTCTGCATCACAATTACCTTTCGTTGTACCATCTTTATATTCTAATGTTGGTTTAAAAATACAAATATAACCAGCTTCCTGTAAAGCAATATACAAATCATTATTACCATCTATATATCCTATAAATAGATATGCCTTTGTAACATCATATTTATCTGTAAGATACTTCCTAAATCTGGCAAAATCAAGCTTCCACCCAAGAGCCTTGATACTCAAGTTCAAGTTCTGACTATCTATAAAAGCGTAATTATTTTTCTTTTTGAACACATGAATATAATATCATAAATTTAAAACAAAAACTGCTTATCATAAAGCAGTTTTTGTTGAAAATATGTTATTACAATTCTAATTAATTCTATTTAATCTGGAATGTATTAAATTTTATATTAGTAAGATTTCTTTCTGAATCAAAGTTAAGTAGTCCTCTTGCAGATTGATAATCCTTAAGCCCCACAATATAATCAGCAATACATTTATTATTTTCGACACATTGCTTTAATCCAGAAGCAATAATTTTCATACTATCATAACCAAGTGCAATAAACTGATCTGCTTTTTCTCCAATTTTATTATTATAATCATTCCAAAAATTGGTTGTTTCTTGATCCACAGGCGTAGAATAATAAATATTGCTTTTATCCTTAATCTGATCAACTACACCTTTAGAAGTAAGAGATGGACTATAACCTAAGATAATACCTTTAAAACCTAAAACTGATATCGCTTGATCGTCTTCACGAATAGCTTTCAATACTCGTCCGAATGATGAGCGTGCGATGAAATGAAAGTGAAAGCTTATTTACTGCATAGACGCCGTCGAAATGCTTAATCAAATTCTTTGTCGAAAGTAGGGACATATATAAATTATGCCTTAATTTACCTATTTCAGATCAACCATCTTCCCTCCCTGAATCACCATCATTTTCGTCTCTGGTGTTCGATTGCCAGTGGGGCCGAATTTAATTTCACCACTCACACCCGGAAAATCAGCGTTCTTCATATTAGCAACCCATGTTGCCTTATCGGGCGAATATGTTTTTACCAAGAGATTGAATGAGTCATAACCGATATCTGATAAGAAGGGCGCATCGGTTCCATAACGTGCCTTGTAGGCATCCTTGAATGTTTGAGTATCTTCGAGCTTCATGCCTCCAACAATGCTTCCGTCGAGAACAGTCAGATTTCCCATGATTCTTTGATAATCAGTGTAGCCGGACACGAAATTAGTATCAAAGAATATGGTTGGCTTATTCTTAGCGAGTTTCAAAAACTCTTTCATAAATTGAGCTCCTTGCTGTGGGAACATAAATATACCTATAGCTTTCGGATTACCGGATGTAGCTTTGAGTGCATGCGTCCTAAAATCAGTCTCGGCTGAATCAATCACAACATCCGTAGTTTTGCCCTGGAATCCTTGCTTGAAAGCATCTACGAAACGAATCATAGCGTCAATTTTCGTATATACCAGAGTCATTTCAGTTATTCCCTTACCTCTCATATATGCTCCATAGTCACGCTCAGAAGCAATACTGTCTGGGTAAATACCTAATACATTATCATCAGTCGGAACTCGTCCTTGCTCACCACCTTGGGCAACAGGCATGCCATTCTTGGTCACAAGATCATAGATTGCGTCAATTGATGCTGTAGATACATTGATGAGAGCATCAATTTTATCTACATTGACAAGCTTTTGGTATGCAGTAACAGCTTTTCCTCCCGTAAATCCATCATCCTCTATCATAAGCTTGATCTGCGCATCCGGGTGAGACACATTATATTGTTCCATTGCGAGCACGGTACCGTTTCTAAAATTCTCACCTACCGCGGCATACTCACCGGAAAGAATACTTATAAGACCCATACTAAAACCAGCTGGCTTCTGACTATTCTTGGTACCAAAATAGATACCGATGATGGCAATGACGATCACTACGACTATTGCCCATGTATATTTTTTCATAATAATTTATTCTAGTTATAACACAGCACAAATAATAATACCTACAATAATAACATACTATTCTATAATTAATAAGTGACATTACAAAATTTGAATACCCACAAAATATGATTATACCAAGTAATACATGGTATTTATGCAGGTTCCGTTCCTAATGTCATCAAAAATATTGACCATTTATTCACTACCGAGTAGTATACACTATATGGAAAATATATTGATAAATGGCCTATCAAATATTGGATTGAATGAAAAACAAGCGCAGGTGTATTTAGCATTACTTAAACTCGGGAAAGGCTCAGCATACGCTGTTTCAGAGCAATCAGGGTTAAAGAAACCTACAACCTATGTGATTCTTGATGAATTAGTAGAAAGAGGCGCCGCACACAGAGTACCCAGAGCATCCAAACGCATCTATAAACCCGTGTCTCCAGAAATTCTATTCAGGGATGCGGAAAACAGAATGAATGATACAAAGCAACTACTCCCATCCTTGAAGTCTATTGGTAGTATCAAAACACCGGAAAAAATGAACGTCCTACACTTCGAAGGTCTAAAGGCGTTCAGAGAAGCATTACATTACCGAATTGAAGAAGCTGTCGGAAAAGAAATTGTAGGATTTTACGCAGAGGCAAAAGACATGTCACCAAAACTTCTCGAAATTTGCGAGGAATATAATTTATTTACTGCCAAAAATAATATTACCCTGCGAGCGTTTGTTCCAGACCATGCGTCACTGATCAACTTTCGTAAAACCGATTCTGAACAAAAACGCATCACTCATACATTGCCATTATCTATATATTCCTCATCTGTCTCAATCGATACTTTTTCAAACATAGTCAGGATCGTGCTGAATAGAAATAATCAAATGGTCATTATTGAGAATAATGAGCTAGCAAAGACGATTCGTGAGATATTCAGCTTTATGTGGAAGCACAAAAATCTTACTACGTAATTACAATTTATACTCTCCCACCAACCCTTGTGGCCGATAGAGCATTAATAGTATCAATATAACACCATAAACGACTTGGCGCATCTGCGCTGCAATATCGTCTGGAAAACCAACAAAGCGTAAAATCTCCGGTAATAATATCAAGAACACTGCGCCCCACACTGCACCTTTATTACTAGCTAGACCGCCGAGAATGATGATGGCGAGAATAAAAATAGACTCATTCAGACTAAAGCTTGAAGGATCAATAAAAGTGATGTAACTGGCAAATAACGAACCAGCAACTGCTGCCAACATTGCTCCAATAACAAATATGGTCAGCTTGTACCAAAGTGTATTATAACCAAAAACTGATATCGCTTGATCGTCTTCACGAATAGCTTTCAATACTCGTCCGAATGATGAGCGTGCGATGAAATGGCAAACTAGATACACCAACGCCAAGAGTACAACTGAAAGTATGAGAAATGGAAGATTATCAGAAAACGTATAGCCGAAAAGTGTCGGCCGAGCAATGCCTGGAATACCCAAGGGTCCTCGCGTGAGCGATTGCCAATTCAGGAATATACTGTAAATAATCACATTGAAGCCGAATGAGCCGAGGGCGTAGTAATCATCTTTGAATTTGGAGAGTACGAAACCAATGAGCAGACTGCATGCGCCAGTGATAATCATTCCGATTATTAGTGACAGGAAGAAGTTCATGCCGGTCGAAGTCAACAATATCGCTGTTACATATGCACCAATGCCGTAAAAAGCGGCTTGGGTGATGCTCAACAAACCAGTAAAGCCTACAACAAGGTTAAGCGACAAACCTAGAATGGCGTAGATACTTATGAGGATTGCTAGGTGGATGAGATATTCCATTGGTTGTTAAATTATAATACTATTTATTATTAACAAAATACTCAAATATATTATCTTTATGTATTAGTTTTGCTTGATAATTTTTGTATTTTTTCTGCCACATTGGTGGAATTTTTTGTATTTGATCTTTCCATTTACACTCAAATATTTTGTATTCTTCTCCTCCTCTATACTCCTCGACAAAGTCAATTTCTTGTCCTTGTTTGGTTCTCCAAAAATATAACTTACTTTCAGTATTATTATAATAATGCTGTTTTATCTTTTCTGATATAAAGAAATTTTCAAATAATGCCCCAATATCAGCTCTACCTTCTGACATATCAAAATTATCAACAAGCGCATTCCTGATACCATTGTCATAGAAATATATTTTATTTAGACGACTTATTTCTTTTCTTTTATTCTTGTGGATCGGAGGAAGAGTGAAAATAACAAAAGCTTGCTCCAATATATTAATATATGAACGAACGGTATCTCTATTGATCGATAGCGTCCTTGCAATCTCATTATAGGAAACTTCATTACCAACTTGTAAAGCCAGAAGTCTAAGCAGATCAAAAATAATCTTAGGTTTCCTAATTCCATCATATGAAAGCAAATCTTTATATAGGTAATCACTAGCCAAACTTTTTAATATTTCTTTTTTATTTTCCGTAGAAGACACAACTTCAGGATAAGTTCCAAAGATTAACAATTCCATTAATTTACTACTAAGAGTAGATCCATATTCCAATGACAGCTCCTTGATTGATAATGGAAAAAGATAGAATTTCCAATTTCTACCAGTTAGTGGTTCATTGACCTTATTTGCAAGATCAAATGAAGATGAACCGGTCGCTATTATTTGTATTTCGTGGTCATTATCGATAATTATTTTGAGAGTTAAACCAATATTCAGAATTCTTTGTGCTTCGTCAATAATTATCAATTTTTTATTATCAAAAATTTTTCTTAATTCATCTATAGATTTTGGCTCAAGGCTTTTTGCTATAATCGGATCATCACAAACCAATATTTTACTATCTGGATATTTCTTCTGTATTTCCTTACACAGTGTTGTCTTTCCAACCTGTCTCGGCCCATATATAATGACAATCTTGCCTTTAAACAGTTTTTCCAATATTGGTATATAGTTTTGACGTTGATATATATGCATATAATAGGATTATATAACAAATGCGATTACGATATCATTAATTATATATCACTTATAGTATTCACGTCTAGTATGGTTTGGTATTAATAGAAACTATCTTTTCAAAATCCCTTGCGGTCTGAACAATAGAAACAAAATCAACACCCCAAAAGCAATAGCATCTTTCCATTCACCTGAAATCTGCCATATCCCAAAGTTTTCTATGAACGCAAGCAGGAATGCTCCGATAACTCCACCGTAGACATTGCCTATACCACCGATAATACATGCGATAACACCTTTGAGTAGAAGTGATAGCCCCATCGTAGGCTCAATGCCAGTATCGAAGCCGATCAATATGCCAGCCAGGCCACCAATCGCCGAGCCGATGAAAAATACCCAGCCAATAATCTTCCCCGTATTTATGCCAACGATTTTGGAAACTTCCTCATCATCGCCAATAGCTTTTATAGCTTTGCCGAATAGAGTGAATCTGAACACTAGGCCGATTGCCACCATGATCAGTATTCCCAGAATAAGTGTAATTAACTGTGTCTGAGTTATGACACCACCAAAAATATTGAAAATTTGTTCAGTGCCAGCATTTTGTGAAAGTGTCTGGAATTGGCTCGTAAATAATATCGCGACAATGGCTTGAAGCGCCGTAAGCACGCCCAACGAAGCAACAAGCATGACCATACTGGATGATTTCTTTTTTCGTAGTGGCGAATATACTAACCGATAGATAAAAAATCCAATGACACCGGCAATGAGCATCCCGAGAATCACGGATACGAATAGATCCAGTTCAAGAGTTTTGTAGAAGTAAAACACGGCATACCCACCGACTGCCGTAAGAGCGCCGTAACCTAGATCAAAAAACTTTGCTGTGCCATATATCAGATTGAAACCGAGAGCAATCATGGCATAGATTGCTCCGGCTATTATCGAGTTCAAGATTAGTTGAGGAATTATATCCACGCTGATAACTATACAACAAAAATCGCTTGATTTCTAGCGTATACCTTGCACAGGAAACCTATCCATGCAACCCGATTTGAAGCTCATACAACCTCCTATACTCGCCTCCCTCCTTCGATATGAGCTCGCTATGTGTACCTGACTCAACTATTCGCCCATCCTTAAATACAAGGATATTGTCAGCCCTACGAACCGTACTTAAGCGATGCGCAATTATAAATGTGGTCTTGCCCTTCATAAGCTCATTGAATGAGTCCGAAATGATCTTCTCGGAACCAGCATCCAAAGCCGCAGTAGGTTCGTCCAATATCAAAATCCTTGGGTTTCGCAGGATCGCGCGAGCTATCGATACACGTTGTTTCTGACCTACTGACAATTTGATACCTCGTTCTCCAACGATCTGTTCCCACTTGCTCGGAAATTTTTCGATAAAATCATAGGCGTAAGCTTTCTTTGCGGCATTTTCCATTTGTTCATCCGTGGCATGGAAATTTCCATACTTGATGTTTGTCTTGATCGTATCATTAAACAGTACAACTTCCTGCGGCACAACGGCGATTTGAGATCGGAGCGATCTCAAATTTAATGATTCGGTAGGGTGGCCGTCTATCGTGACTCGACCCTCCGATGGAAAGTGGTACGCCGATATGAGATCTATTAGAGTGCTCTTACCGACCCCAGACTCACCGACAAGAGCGATCACCTCTCCGACTTTGGCAGAGAATGAAATGTCTGACAATACTAACTTGCCTTCATCGTATTGGAACGAAACATTACTAAATGATATGTCACCGCGAACCTCGAACTCCTGTGAATGTTTCGGCTCGTAATTTTCTATATCCAAAGCCAATATCTTTTCTGTCTCTTGGATACTGATGATGCCATTTTGTATAGTTTGCCAATTTCTAGCGATAGTAATAAAAGGACCAAAGATCATTGCCGCATAGGCATTCAGCGCGAGTAATTCTCCCAAGGTCATTACACCAATATGTATATAGTACACAGAAAACATGAAGATCAATATTTGAGTACAAAGAATGGTAATACGTTGATACATACTCAATACTCCCCAAACCTTTATCTGTTTCATCCAGAGTGGCAACATTTCTCTTGTCTGCTCACCTATCTTTCCTCGTTCATAATCCTCTGCCGTAGCCTGTTTAACTGCATTTGTATTACCAATTACGTCATATGCATTACCATAAAATTCAGAAACTTTTTCGAAATATTTTTTTTGGTATCCACCTAGCGGTTTGGTATTTTTATATAAAATAGATAGATATGCAACGAGCCCAATGACCAGAAACGTAGCCAGTAGCGGCTTTAAGATAAATGCGATCACTAGAGCGATGATAATGCTCAAAATCTGTGGTGTCTGGTCTATCACTACCCTACTAGCAATCCTTTGGAGCGAATTAGCCGCCAGATTTATCTTTTCCCCAATTTCGCCAATCTTATTTTTTTTATGAAACGACATTGGTAAATTCAATAGAAACCCAAATCCAATGGTCATATAATCCATCCAGATGTACTCGGCCAAAAAATCGCTTTTTATCTGGATACGCCAGTCAATTATATATGTTATAAGCTGTATGACGGTCCAGAGGATGAGTAGCGCCAGATATAATGGGAGGACGATATTAAATATAGGGACAACACCAGATACCAATATCGAATCGAAAAATCTTCCGGCTACGTATGGGATCACACCATTCCCTATGGCCGATAAGATGCCGATCACACTCAAAATGATAATATCCTTGCGATATCTAGAAATATACTTAAAGAGAACCTTGAATCCTGTATAAAGGCTGTTTTTTGTGATTTTCTCATCACTTGTTGTCTCGTTCTTCATTAGTTTGATTATGTTGATGATACACTTTTACTACCAAATATACTATAGCATATTAGAACACCTCAGTCCATGACTGTCTAGGGTGGCTTAATTAAGCCACAAAAGATATAATATGACTACTAAATGGAAATTTCATTCAAGAACTTACCTATTGGTCTATACTCAGAAAAAACCTGGCGCAAACAATGGCCGGGTGTTACAAAGCCTCGCGGTATAGCTGAAGGTCGCCTTTCTATCGTCGAGTTACTGACCTTCACCCAACTCCCGTCTTGACCACAGCCCTGATTTGACCATGAATCCTTTCAATATTGATGTCGACCTCTTCATTCTCTGGAGTCCCTTCCTGACTTTTGTGGCAAGGTCTTTCATGGTGGGCGGGCAGTA
>JANXZK010000023.1 GCA_025355565.1 bacterium | reverse complement strand
TTCGCTCCTCTCCTTCGCCACTGTACTCATCATTACTGTGGAATACTGAGAAAAGCTACGGAGGAGCAGGCAAGGATTCACTCATCATGAAGGAAAATGCCACGAGATATCGCTTCGCAAAGAGTGCTCGGTCGTTCGAGGGTGAGGTGTGTGTGGGGTGTGAAAGCTTTGTTCTTTTAAAATCCTTTATCTCTATATTCAATTTCGAATATAGCGCAATAAAGATTGACACGGTGGCAAGGAAGATAGTTATACACAGGTACCATTGACTTTATTTCCCTGCTTGATACCCTGATAGGGTAATAACAGGGATGTGTCGTGAAATATGGCTCAAGGAAGCCATTTATTGCAAATATAGTGATACAGAACGAAAGATAAACCACCCATGAATGACTTGCAGAAAGAAGCAAACTATTATGAAATTAGGACAAACAAATAAATCAAAATACTCACAATTTTTCACTCGCCTTGTCACTGGTGGTGTGTTTATAATATTGACGGTCATAGGTATCACCACTTTCGGAAAGACTGCACACGCCAGTCTCATTTCTCTGGTTTCTTCTTTGTTAGGTGGCGAAGCGGTCTCTGCGAAGATCAGCCAGTCATCGATCTCTCCTCAAAACTCTCAGACAGTCGCGCTATTACAAGCCGCGGTGAACAGTGACCCGAATCCTGAGAAGTCTTCTGATATCGTACCGGTTAATAACAACGATACTCTGATTGCTGACCTTGCCAGCGACAATACTGCCGGTGCTGATACAGGAAATATGCAGATCAGTACATATGTAGTCCGCCAAGGAGATACCATATCTGGCGTGGCCAAGATGTTCAAGGTCTCGATAAACACCATACTCTGGGCCAATGATCTTTCCAGCAAGTCGAGCCTCAAAGAAGGACAAACACTGGTGATCTTGCCGATCTCTGGTATCACATATACAGTCAAGAAAGGCGATACCATAAAAGGTATCGCACAGAGATACAAGGCTGATGTCGAAGATATATTGAATTACAATGACATCAACCTTTCGGCTCCTATCATCGCTGGTGACACGCTCATATTACCTGATGCGGAATTGGCCAGTACTCCAAGTGTTGCGCCGAAGCAATCGAGTTTGGGCTATTACATAAGACCGATCATCGGTGGACGCAAGAGTCAAAGCATACACGGGCATAATGCTGTCGACTTAGCGGCACCTGTTGGAACTCAGATCCTCGCATCTGCCTCCGGGAAGGTTGTTATAAGCAAGATGGACGGAGGATGGAACGGGGCTTATGGTAATTATGTCGTTATCTCGCACGGGAATGGTACTCAGACGCTATATTCGCATATGCGCAGTGGAGTGGTATCGGTTGGGCAGACAGTATCTCAGGGACAAGTCATCGGTTATATCGGTATGACGGGAAAGACAACTGGCCCCCATATTCACTTTGAGATCCGTGGCGCTCAAAATCCTTTCTAATTTCTGTTTAACCGTTTACTGGTTACCTCTTTACCCACCCTCCGTCTTCCTCCTGTATCGCAGTGCTTCTAAAATGTCGGGCTCGTCGATCGACTTTTTTTGTGCCAAGTCAGCTATTGTCTGGGCGACTTTGATGATCTTGTGGAATGTTCGACCGGACAGCTCCATCTTTTTAGATGATGACACTAGCAAAGATCGCGCACTATCGCTCATGACAACTATCTTTTCTATATCACCAGCACTCATCTCACCATTGAACGATTTGTCGATCTTGTGCCGACTAAATCTGGCGGATTGTATCTCTCTCGCACGAAGGACTCGCTCGAGTATTATCTCAGATCTTTCTCCCGAGGATGTTTTGTCCGCCAATTTTTCGTAGTCGATCCTGTTTACATTCACCCACATATCGAGTCGGTCCATGATCGGGCCAGATACTTTGCGCTTGTATGCCTCTAGGACAGTGTGTGGACAGTTGCAGCCATTTTCTCTACCCTTCCCACAAGGACATGGATTCATCGATGCCAGGAGGATACATTGTGCCGGGAAGGTCACTGATCCTTTGGCTCGTGATATTGTGATCACTCGATCTTCGAGTGGTTGGCGCAGTGCTTCGATGACTGATCTATCAAATTCTGGAAATTCGTCCATGAACAACACCCCACGGTGGGCCAAGGTGATCTCTCCTGGTTTTGGAAAATTTCCGCCCCCAACGATCGCTGGGTATGAAGCAGTGTGATGTGGAGAGCGAAAGGGTGGATATAGGATCAAGCCACCACTCAGTGCTCTGGCTGCAGAATGTATCCCTGTTACCTCGACGGACTGCTCGTATGTTAGCGGTGGTAGTATAGAAGAAAGGCTTTGCGCCAGCATAGTTTTCCCTGTTCCTGGTGGGCCGTACATGATCAAGTTATGTGCCCCAGCTGCTGCTATCTCCAGGCCCCTCTTTCCCGTCTCATTGCCTCGTATAGTACTTATCTCCACGTTGTTCTTCCGCGGCATCGGCATATTATTGCTAAAAGATCGGTTGATTGGGCGCATCGGCATAGTCCTGTCTAAGTGAGCGATAATCTCTCTAAGAGAACTTACGGCAAAGATGGTGATGTTTCTCGCCAAAGAAGCCTCATGGGCATTCTCGATCGGCACGAAAGCCTCCGTTATATCGTATGTCTCTAATTGACACAGGATCGGCAGGACGCCATATATCTTTCTGACGTTTCCTTCCAGTGAAAGCTCGCCTAGGAATATCTTGTTCGAATGATCAAAACTGATCTCACCCACTGCTTTTAGGTATGTGAGGGCGATCGCCAAGTCGAAAGATGGCCCTTCTTTGCGCATGTCTGCTGGAGCGAGCGACACTACAACCTTTTGATTCTTTTGTTTAGGTGAGATGTAGCCACTGTTCTTTATTGCCGCGGCAACGCGATCTTTGGCTTCTTCTATAGCCCTATCACCCAATCCTACGATAGAAAATGCGTGCAGACCATTGGAAATGTCTACTTCCACAGTGATCATCTCTGTTTTGAGGCCGATGAGTTGTGCCGTATATGTCTTTGCTATGCTCACGTATGCATCCTATCAGTTGGCCGATAAAATCCTGATGAAATTTTGTTCAAGGAATGATAAAGAAAAGATAAAATCTTGATAAAAAAATGTTAAAATCTACACCGATGAAAAAAGCGAGACATAGAGCCGCACATTCACACATTTCTATGGCTACAATGTTCCGAACTCAGCGATTATCTGTTTTTCATCTATTGGGTCGAGCGACTTTTTGAACCTGGCACCCTTTTTTCCTTTGACTCTCTTTTCGCAGTCGGCCCAAGTATGATGTGTTTCGATCATGCCGTCGAGCGAACTCACATAAGAATATGCTTTGGCACGAGAACGAGATGAGTCTGATTTCTTGGCTGCTACCCTCATGTCATCAAATGAAATATCCAGAATATTTGGCAGATCATAAGTACCCAAAGGACCATTGAAAAGCTTGACGTCGACTCCATCTGCAAAATCCGTGGCGATGTGATCACAGCGCTCATTTCCTACGATGCCTATATGCCCGCCGACATATTTCCACTCGACTTTCTGTCCATTCGCCACATCATCGAGTTTTTCCCACAGGTCGCGGTTCAATACCTCGTCCTTGGTCTTGGTCAACCAACCATTCCTCTTCCAGCCATCGATCCATTTGGTTATACCATTGATGACATAAGATGAATCAGTGAAAACGGTAACTTTTTGCAGATGCCCTTTTACGTACGAAAGCCCTAGCATACAGGCGGTCAACTCCATTCTGTTATTCGTTGTCATCTTTTCATAACCGCCGAGCTCTGTTACTACTGTATCTGCAGTTGAATAAGCAGATCCACTTTGCACTATGACACTCCCCCATCCACCTGGTCCCGGGTTTCCACGTGATGATCCGTCAGTGAATATTGTTATCATAGCCGCCATTTTAGCATGATTTTGAACAAAACTATCGCGAGATGATATCGATGATCCTCAATCGGAGCTCTGCCTTGTTTCTGAACATTGATTTTTCGACAGAAGCGATGAGATCGATCGGTGCTCCGATTTTCAATGATTTCACCCATTCATTTTCCGCGCCGAAGAATGCGATCGCTGGGACTTTGATCCCGTTTGATTTTTTGAAGACCAACTCCATGTGATCATTGGTTTTGCCAAATTTGCGGACTGATATAGGCGCAATGGCGCGGAACAAGAACACGGGCTTGGGGTTGCTCATGCCAAATGGCGCCAGTCTGTTCAAGTCCTCGTAAAGCGTGGAAGAAACATCATCGATGGAGAGTTCTAGGTCGATCGATCGACCAGCAGACTCTGGATCCGGATTTGAGTTTAGTGTCTCAGATTTGCTCATAATTTCCGATTTTGAATTTTGAATTTTGATTTGTGCGTCATTCAGATGCTTTTCAACGAAATGGATATCTTCGTTACTCACTGAGAATCCGCCCGAATGCTTGTGTCCACCAAAATGACCCAATATCCCAGTTGGCACAGCGCGCATCAGCCGAACAACATCGGTCCTGCCTTCCGAGCGGCATGACCCCTTGATGATATTATCTCCATCGCGGCCCCACAAAAACACTGGGCGGTCGTATTCCTCTGCGCAAGTATTCGCGACGAGACCTAGTAGAGACGGTCTCCAATCTGGATTGCCGAGGACGATGACGGCTGGTAATGGGGTGTCACTACCATATCTATGATTTAAGATCTTCTTGACTTCTTTGACTAGCGCAGCTACCACTCCTTTCCTTTCATTATTTATCTTGTCCAAATGATTGGCTGAATCATGGGCGTCGATGTCGTTATCCGCGGCGAGCATCTTGAATGCGTCCATCGGCACCCCCATCCGTGATGCCGCGTTGATCCTCGGCGTGATCATGAATGTGATATCGTCCTCCGTGAGGTGCCGTTGATCGATCCCGAGCTTGCGCACTAGTTGTACGATGCCTTTTCGAGGGCTTTTGCGCAATACGTTGAGACCATAGTAGGCAAAGATCCGGTTTTCCCCAACCAAGGGCACCATATCAGACATCGTGGCGATGCCGACCAAGTCGAGCAGCCATTTTTCCATGCCTTCTTTTAGACTAAACCTATTTATTTTCAACACCGCTTGGATCAATTTGAATGCAATGCCAGAGCCACAGAGATTTTTATCAGGATACGCGCAGTTAGTTTGTTTATGATCAATGATTGCGTAAGCGGCTGGTAATTCCGCAGGTGGTTCATGGTGATCTGTTATGATGACATCTAAACCCTTCTTGTTAGCGACCCTAACTGGCGCGACGTCAGTGATGCCACAATCGATCGTGATGAGTAGCTTTACACCCTCATTCGCCAACTGTTCTACTGCTTCGGTATTTAAACCGAAACCCTCATCGTGGCGGTGTGGGATATATACGGAATAATTCTTATAGCCAATCCTTTTGAAGAAATCATCGAATAGCGCCGCACCTGGAATACCATCAGCGTCATAGTCAGAATATATGGCGATCCTCTCATCCTTTTCGATCGCTCGGACGATGCGCTGTGCCGATCTCTCCGCATCTTTCAAGAGGAATGGATCATGCGTATCCGCGTCATAGTCTGGAGAAATGAATCGTTGTGCCGCCATACCATCGGTAATTCCGCGGTGGAACAGTAGATGCGCCACAGTATCTGACATGCCGGAATATTGGGTTCGTTCATCATTGGTCAGAGGCTTTCGGATATTGTAGGACATAAATTGAAGTATACACTAATAGATGATTTAGTTTAGCGATGGTCCATCACTATTTGACATAATATAGCGGCGGTGTAATGTTATAGTAGACAGAAAGTAAATGAACATATGAAAACAAAATGTGACTCTTTTGTTGCGAGCGTAGAGAGATTTAATCTCACACAACGGCGTATCAGAGAACGGAAAGAACGCTTGAATAAGGCTGCACTGGATCAAACCGAGCGAGTAAAAAAGCTACAACGAAAAAAGATTGACCGACTATTGACCATTGCTGCCGCAAACCTTGGTCAGCTCATTCAATGCGACGACGGATTCCTTGACTACTTGGTCAAAATATTCTCGTCTAAACGCGTTGTGAGCTTTAGCGATGGAAGCGGCGCCTGCGGATTCCCACGACCGTCGCCTCAATGGCTCGAGTGCCTTGATGAAAAGCATTCTCTATGTCCGAAAGTAGTATCCGTTCAAAAAATGGTCGGCAGCATAGGAGACTACGAAATAGGCGTATTGGTTCTCGTCCTTTATAGCGAATACGAATCGATCAAAGAACAGTGTGATGGACGCACACCGGCAGACGGCGAAAATAGCCAACAAAGTTGCCCTGTTCTCGCTCTCACTGCACGGAGCGATCATCTCTCCGCTCCAAATCGAGACCAAATGAAAGACTGCCGCCTAGTCGTGGTCGAGCAGCAGACGGAAGACAACATAATGATGATCAGCTATTCGCCAATGTCATCAGTTTCGCTCGATCCCGGATTCATAACCGTACTCGGCGAGTTGTCCTCGGCAAAATCAACGTTCGACTATTTCCTAACGAGGTTTGGTCCGCCACGCTAATAAACCCGTCTCCTTTTCACCCCGCCAGCCGTCTGGCGGGTATTTTATTTCAGCGCCTCTATCCCTGGCAGAGTCCCTTTTGCTAGAAAATCTAACATCGCGCCGCCACCTGTCGAGATGAATGAGAACTTTTCCTGCGTGCTGAGCTCCGCTATCGCTGCCAATGTGTCGCCGCCGCCGACTATCGTCTCTGCCCCGTTCAATGATGCATCACCTATCAACCTAGCAAGCTCGATCGTGCTCTCTTTGAAACCATTTTCATATCGGCCGAGAGGGCCATTCCAGAGGATGAACTTTGCCTTGGCAACCGCATCGCGCAGCATCTCGATAGTTTTCGGTCCAGCATCCAGATTTATATCTTGAGCTCTCATCTGATCGATCATCACCACCTGTCTTTGCTCGTTTACCATGTCTCCGGGCAAGATGACTTTGGGACTGGCCAAGAACTTCGATAGATCTACCGCGCCATCCGAGAGCAGAGACTTTCCCACCTCATACCCCCTCGCCTTTAACAGGTCATTAGCTAGTGCACCGCCCACGAATATCTGGTCAGCAATATCGATAAATTTATCTAGCAACGGCAATTTTGTATCGAATTTTGCGCCACCCAAAATGAATAGGAATGGGTGCGCAGGGTTGAAAGCTCGCCCAAGGTTGGCGACTTCTCTCTCCATCTGTAAACCGGCATAGCTGGGCAGATATTTTGGGACGCCGACGACTGAAGCGTGCTCTCGATGTGACACGGAAAATGCCTCGTTCACGTATATGTCACCGAGAGAGGCTAGCTCCTTTGCAAACTTCTGGTCATTTTTCTTCTCTCCGTCGAAATAGCGCAGATTTTCTAGCAATGCGCATGCTCCACCTCTCAATTGTTCATTGATAACGTCGTGCGCTCTGTTGAAATCTTTTATAAAAATGACGTCTTTCCCTAGCTTTTTCAATCGATCTGCAACCGGTAACAGTGTCGGATTCGTGCCATCTGCGGCTTCGAGATGACTCATCAGGACGACTTTCGCCCCTTTGCCAATGAGGAAATCGATCGTCGGCAAAGCTGTTTTGATCCTGAAATCTTCAACAACCACAGCGTTCTTTATAGGCACATTGAAATCGACGCGGACTAACACTTTGACTCCCGATAGATATTCGATGTCTTTGAGTGTTTTCATTGTTGCTTCATACCATCTACCGCTTTCAATAATTCTACAAAACCTACTGTATTCAGACTCTCTCGTCCGACGAGGAGGCCGTCGACTTTACCGATCGAGATGATGTCTGCTGCATTCCTATAATTTACCGATCCGCCATATAGCACTGTCACCTCAACTGCCGTCTCTGCCCCGAAAGCATCGGAGAAGACTTTCTTCACGAATAGGGACATCTCATAGATCTGTTCTGGCAACATCGACTCCTTCGCCCCGATAGCCCAGACAGGTTCATAGGCGAGGATGATGTCACGTCCGACCCTCTTTGGCACTCCGGCAAAGCTGTTCTTGATCTGCTCTTTCAACACATCATAATGCGAGGCACCTTCGATGTCTCGAGATGCTTCGCCAACACAGACGATGGGCGTGAGACCGGCTTCTATCACAGCTTTGACCTTCTTTGCAACTATCTCATCAGTATCCCCCCTCGCGCGCTCCTCGGAGTGTCCGACGATCACATATTCGACTCCGATATCATGCAGCATGGTGACGCTAACCTCTCCGGTAAATGCGCCACTCTCTTCGAAATATGCAGATTGGGCGCCGATATGGAACTGTTTTACTGGCTTTTTCGGCACGAGCGCTCCCAGGAAGACGAATGGCGGACAGATGACCGCATCAGTATGTTCGAGAGTCGTCGCGATGCGTCTCGCTCGGGCGGCGATCTTTTTTGCCTCAGCCAAAGTCCCAGGATTCATCTTCCAGTTACCGACGATAAGTTTTCTATTTGTCATACACCCAGTATATCATTTCTAACGATGACTCAACATCTCAGATTTCCTTCCATGAGATCAATTGATACTGGCTAGTTGCCAATGGGAATGATGGAGGCGGACTGTATAGCAGGTTACCATCATAGTTGATGTTGCGGTTGCAGTAACCTCCACCAGTCTTGTCGATCGAACCACCGCAATTGTATGTAGAGCCGATATAGGCGAAACCATAACGTACGTTGCTCGCGATCATACCATTAAGGGTGAGTGAGCTTCTCCCATAATTAGAGCCACAACTATCATCATAATAATATCTACCGACACGGCCATTTTCCGCGACTAACGCCCCGTCGATCTCCAGGATATCTTCACTATACAGTCCTACATTGATATTATTTTGAGCGATGAGCGCGATCACATCTGTGCCATCATAATGCGTATATTTGAGACCGCTGTTCACTGTGATGTTTACATAATTATCCGGGTTGGATTCACTGATCAAACCTGCGACGATGGTCACGCGTGACCCATCTATCGTCCCATCAACCCAGACGTTATCGTCAAAGAAGATAATACCGTTGGAGGGAATGGTATAGATGTTATTACCGCTGGTATTATTTACAGCAGATTGGGAATCTATACTCCACGCACCCCATTGGCTATAGGAACTCGCGTTCGAGAGTTTTTCACAATTGTGCGAAACGGTGTCCAAAGCGGTAACTTTATAAAGCCTATAAGTATTGTCTGCATTGAAAACCATGTGATACCCCTTTGTATTTGTATTTGAATTTGCATTTGAAGCGGTCCATTCTATTCCCCCATTCCGAGCCAGTGTCTGTAGTTGAGTCAATCCGGAAGTCATACCAGCAAAGTCAGCAGACGGCACCGGGAATTGCCTGCCAGCGATGAAAATGTCCGGCCGGCTCGGTACTGCTACTGGTGGAGAATTATCAGGATCGTTCGGTGGTGGATTGGGATTCGTCACGCAGGTATGAACACCATAGGAAAGACCCGAATTGCAATCATCCGGATCAGTATCGTTATATGAGGGTAAAGCACTTGAAATGAGGTTATGTGCGACACCGTCAAAACGTATGCCTTTATTTGAATGTACGGGGCCGAATATTTCAGTACCTTCACCGAAACGCATGTTGTCGTTGGCGACGACGGCAAACTTGGCGAAAGAAGGTATCGCCATGATCGCTTGGATAGTTCTAGACACTGGTGGTGTCGACGACGCCGTACCTTTCGAGATGATCTTGACAAGAGTAGATCCGACAGGTGGGAGTGGGATCGTCAACGAATAGTTCCCCAAAATATCGCCATTCATCTTATAAAAATTATGCACATATGGTTGAGGAGTCGTCGTTCCGTCCACGTAATCCGTCGGATACTGTGCCAGATGCCACCTGTAATAGTCGATACCCGCTTCGGCGATCTGGAATGCCTGTTCCTTGGCCTTCACATTCCTGATACTAGCCAAGACCGATGCTCCCCAATTGACCAAACCGATAGTGACGGTGATCGTGATTGCGGCAAAGACCAATACAGTTATCAAAATATCACCGCGATTCTTCTGAACGGCTCCGATCCCCCATCCCCCATCCCCCATTTTCCATCTTTTTATGATCATAGATTTGATTTGATGTTACGAAGGCTCGCTTGCACTGTATACGTCATCGGTGTAGGCGATCTGTTTATATCAACATCCAGAGTCAGGTTGATCTTCACTAGACGTACTGTTGTAGCTGTCACAGGCAATGTGAGCGGCGAGCTCGTTCCATTGTAGTTCGTGTCGAAATATTGGAACAATGGGGTCGACGAGCCGTTTCGGACATTTGTGGCGATCATCATATTTACCTGATTTGCCCCATTGTATATCACCGGATTGCCGGCGGGCTGTATTATACCCCTATAAATACTAGAGCTGGCTATAAAATAGGTGATCTCCTCAATATTGCCGTTGTTATCAGCATCGGCAAAGAAAGAGATCGTGCTTGTGCCGGCCGCTAACAACGGATATGCACCGTTTGCTCCCTGTTGCATCGTTCGCATCTCCCTCAGCATCGTTTTTAACAGAATTTGCGTATCCTGCGCTGTTTGTAATGAACCAGAAACGATCTTGGGATAGGTGATAACGTTATATTCAAATGTCGCTACGGCCAACATGATCGCGACGAAAATACTCAGTGTGACGAGAACTTCGACGAGGGTCATTCCACTATCATATTTCTTATGCATATTCATATATATTATATACTCAACATCAACTTCTTTTCTTGCCAACCACTGTTAACCGCGACCGAGGTGGATGCCGTGGTATATCCCGGTTTTGAAACTGATATGGTATAAGTTCCGGCAGTCAAACTTTGAAACAGCACTTGGCCCGGCGGGATACAGCCCGAAGTATATGCGAATGAGACATTCGATACCATAGGAGTGGCCGTTGCAGTCGCAGTCGATAGGAATGTCTTATAGCGTGCAAATTCGTTGCCGTTATGAATGTTGTTTATCACAGCCCCAGGGACCATATAGAAAGTACCTGTTGTCCCATCTGGCCCGAAGAAATCGGCTGAAGAAAAAGTCGAAGTAGCTGTTGGTTTAGCGGCAAATTGGAATCTGACGCTACTCGTACCCGCCTCACCGGGCTGACCTAACGGTAACCAATTGAATGTGTAAAAATTGCTCGACGTGCCTGTGTCAAAAGTCGAGGACTCTAAACTTCCGACAATGGTCGTGCTATACAGTCCGAGAGATTTCTTCATAACGATATTCCCCGACGAAGTGGCGGTGTCGACCTGGCCATTGTCTTCCCAGTATTTATTTGCGGTCGTGAAGGTGTTTTGACCCGAGCCACCTGACCAGTCAGTTTGCGAGATATATCCCTGACCGGTGATCTGTGATTGGTTATATCCTGCTGAATTGGTCAATTGGACAGTGACCCCAGAGACTGGCAATTTGCTGACGCTGTCGATGACAGAGACCATCAAACTATTTCCGCTTTTGGGCACCACGACGAACTGAACGCTCTGTGTATTGTTCGGATTCAACGCAAATGGACTGAAGGGATTCACACCTGAAATATCGTAGATGCTATCTGTCGGCGTCACCGCGTATGTATCCCATTCCATAGAGTTCAGAGCGAGGATGCCGGAGCCATTGGTCGAGAGGCCTTGTGAATATTTCGGCATGTTGAGGCCGATCTGTTTCGACCCGACGAGATCGAAATGATAGTTGCTGACAGGAGCACATAGAGGAGTGACACTGGAGAAATTGAGTGTGCTCAATCTATCTATAGCGAAGCTGATCTGGCTCACTTGTTGATTCAGAACGGTCATATTTGGTTTGGTCGGACTCGGATTCGAATTCGGATTCGAACCTCCTATCGCATAAGTCCTGTCAGTCGAATATCCTGGTTTGGAGACTATCACCTGGTACGCATTGGCTCCCTGTGGTACGCCTATCACGTTCAGCACACCGTAATTGTCCGTCACCTTGAGATCAGCTATCGTCGATGTCGACATACTCTGTATGTCTACGGCGGCACCTTTTACAGGTTGACCGTTAGCGTCGAATACTTTGACGACGAGAGCTCCACCGATTCCCGCTGATTGTAGATTTGATGGTGAGATCTGGCCAGTCAATGTTAGCGGACTGAAATTTCGACAGTTGGGGCAAGAAATGCTGACTTCGACGAGTTTGTCACTGGCTTGAACCGGGAATGTGGACAAATTGATATTACTAACCGTGAGATCGACGGTAAAAGAGTAGCCTCCACGGATGACGTTTTGCTGTGTCCGCGGCAAGATTCCGAGTGGTATACCATTCGTGAGACCGACACTAGTGTATGGCATATTTCGGATGATCTCGAACTGCTCATCGGCGAGCTCGACTGCCAATATGTTTGCTTGTGCTGCTCCCGTGAGTTTAAAGAGGCTCACAAACAGACCATACGCTGCAGATGCGACCATAAGAAATACGGCTGTACCAACGAGTACTTCGATGAGAGAAAATCCACGAGAGTATGAAGTGTTGGGTATATGGTATGAGGTATGTCCTGAGACTATCTTTTGTGTTTTGGTATGTTTCATATCTGATATATTCCGACCTTTTATACCTAATATCCCATATCTGCGTTAATATTAATTTATCGAACCAACCAACGAATATATCGGTTGGATCATGGAAACCGCGAAGAAGCCGACGGCGCTTCCGATCAACAACATGAGGAAAGGCTCAATGATCGTCGACATATTCTTGGTCTTTTGCTCGACTTCACCTTCATAATAATGCGCCACGCCCAAGAGCATCTCCCCTGTTTTTCCTGTCTCTTCGCCGACACTCATCATTTCCGCGAAAAATACCGGGAAAAGCTTGGTTTCTTCAGCGAAGATCTTTGACATGAGATCACCTCTCTTTATCGCCTCGACGGCTTTCATGAGAATGGCTCGGAAATGTACATTTTGGACGACATTTGCTGTGATACTCATCGACTCGACCACATCCACACCTGAACTGAGCAGTGACGAGAGTGTACGCGCGGTCCTCGCCGTGTTCACTTCTTGCACCAGTTTGCCGATCATCGGGATCTTGAGTTCAAAACTATGAATGAAACTCCTGCCGCTCGGTTTCTTTGCCCACCAATATATGGTACCGAGTATGAGACACAAGACCGCCAATAACAGTGGACCTTGGTTTTGGATCAGGTTACTGATGCCCAAGATCATCCTGGTGCTAAATGGCAATGCAACGTTCATGTCTGTAAATGTCTTTAGGAGCGTTGGAATGACGAAGATAAACATGAGAACAGCGATGACGACCATGGCAAAGACGATCACTGATGGATACATGAGCGCGCCGCGGACACGCCTTTCCAGATCATGACTGTTTTCCATCTGTAGAGACACAGTCTTCAGAGAGTCCGCGAGTGTTCCGCTCTGCTCGCCAGCATGAACCATGGAAATGAATAGAGGAGAAAATACTTTCTTGTGAGCAGTCAGAGCATCGGCGAATGTCGTACCGCGGTCTATCTGTTCTATGAGGTCGGTGATGACTTTCTTTAGATTCTTACTACTCGCTTGTCTCTCTAGAACTGATAACGCTCGCGATAGTGCCAACCCGGCTTCGAGCATCGCCCCGAGATTTCTGGCAAAATTGATCTTGTCGATCACCTTTACACTATTGGTCAGCGCGCCTAGATTTAGATTGATATTCAACCCTTTTGAAGCATCTTTTTCTCTGAACTGCACAACCTCATCACCATTTTCTCGTAGCAGCTTGTACAGTTCATAACGATCAGTAGCGTCGCGCTCGCCGCTATATATCTCTCCTGACGGTTTTTTTGCTTTGAAAATGAAATGGTTCATAGATATTGCTAATTGATTGGATCGACTATTCACTGACCACTCGAAGTACTTCCTCTATCGTCGTCAATCCCTGTACACACTTGAATATCCCATCCTCCAACATCGTGAGCATCCCTTCTTTCTTTGCTTGTGCCTCGATATCCGAAGATGTCGATCTCTTCATTACCAATTCTTTGATGCTAGGTGACATCTTGATCACTTCTTGGATGCCGACACGACCTTTGAAACCGTCATCTTCGGGGCCTTTTACAGCCTTATAGAAATAGATCTTTTCCCAAGTCTCCGTATTCTTGACTATCTTCTCCGATCTCAGGGCATCAAGCACTCGATCGAGATCTACCAGTTTTTCCAATTCAACAAGTTCCGACTTTGACAGTTTGTACTGTTCTTTGGCGCTGGTCAGATGTCGGACTAGTCTCTGCCCAATAACGACATCTATAGTAGAGACCAGCAAGAATGCCTCAGCTTTCATGTCTAGAAGTCTAGGGATCGCACCAGCTGCGCTATTTGTATGTAGAGTCGACAACACTAGGTGGCCAGTCAGAGCGGCGTTGATGGCCATACCAGCCGTCTCGTCATCTCGGATCTCACCGACCATGATGATGTCAGGATCCTGACGGACCAGAGTACGGATACCTTGCGCGAAGGAAAAGCCTATCTCTGGCTTGATCTGAGTTTGATTGATGCGCGCCATCTGATACTCGATAGGGTCCTCGATGGTTGAAATGTTCACATCTGGTGTATTCAGTATATCGAGCATCGTGTATAGCGTAGTGGTTTTTCCCGAGCCTGTCGGACCAGTGGTCAATATGATACCCGTTGTTTTCTTCAGCGCTCCATGTACACGCTCCAAGGATTCACCATGAAAATTGATGGACTCCAAAGTAAAGCCAGTGATGTTCTCACGCAAGAGACGCATGACGGTCTTTTCACCATAATATGTCGGCAGTATAGAAACACGGAACGAGACTTTTTCGTTGCTCATATCGACTTTGAACCTGCCGTCCTGTGGCAGACGCTTTTCATCTAGTTTCAAATTGGACAGAACCTTGATGCGGGCTGTCACTGACGGCCCAGCTTGACGTGGCAGGACCATGGCATCATGTAGCATTCCGTCGATGCGATATCTGACCAGCACCTGGTCTTCCATCGGTTCGATGTGTATATCTGACGCATTCTGGATGATGGCGTGTTTGACCAGAGTATCCACTATACGGACAACTGGCAGATCTTCAGCGATCTTCTTTAGGTCATCCGCCGAAACAGCCTCTCCTTTTTCCTCAGAGATCATCTTGATAGCCGCAGTTTCTTTTTGGATGATATCACCGAACTCGGCTTTCAAGCTCTTTTGATACTGCACCAGTGTTTCCTTTATCGAATCCGCATCTGTGAGGCGCGGCATGATCTTTAGGCTGACTTTCTTCTTGATGAAATCTATGGCCGAGAGGTCATTCACATCCAGCATAGCGACTTCGAGAGCTGTGTCGCTCTTCTTGAATGCCACGATATTATGTGTGCGTGCGATCGGTTCCGGTATGAGAGACAGTATGTCAAAGGGTATCTTTTGATTCTTGAGATTGACGAATGGGATACCGAGGACGTATGCCTGCATGCGGCGTAGATTGTCGACAGTGATCTTTCCGCTAGTGACCAATACGTCTCCAAGCCTCTTGTCCCCCTCGTCTGCTTCTTTCTTGGCCGCCTCAAGGTCGTCCTTCGTCACGAGGCCGGAATCGAGGATGAATTTGTAGAGCTGGGTGTCTTCGATGAGCATAATTGCAAGTGCTACACTTGTTGCACATATTATACCATATGCTATGATAATCTCATCAGTACTTGTTCGCCCGTCCGGCGGACTTGTTTGTTAAAAGGGCTATTACATGCCCATTATAAAGGTCCGAAAAACTTAATAACAATAAAATAACAACTAAATATATGTTCGATCTAAAAGTCATCAATTCCGTAGTACAACAGCTAGAAGAAGAGCGTGGCATCCCTCGTGAGAAAACTCTCGAGGCTATCGCTATGTCCCTCGCCACTGCTTACAAGAAAGAGTATGGCAAGAAAGGTCAGATCGTTCGGGCCTCGTTCGATTCCAACACAGGTGGAGTAGAATTCTGGCAAGTAAAGATCGTCGTTGATCGAGATCAGGTGATCATGGAAGGTGACGAGGAAATGGGCCACAAAGAGCTCAAAGACGCCGATGTTGAGGATATCAAGATCCGTTTCAACCCTGAGCAACATATGTTGATCGAGGATGCTCGCAAGATCAAGAAGAACACTGAGGTTGGTGATGAACTCATCTTCCCTCTCGAAGCCAAGGCTGATTTTGGTCGCATCGCCGCACAGACCGCCAAGCAGATCATCATCCAAAAGATCCGAGAAGCAGAGAAAGTCTCTGTTCTCGCAGAATACGGCCAGAAACAAGACCAGATCGTTGCTGGTATAGTCGAACGCGTCGAGAGAGGCACCGTATATATAGACATGGGACGCGCGGTTGGGGTCATCCCTTATGAGGAGCAGATTCCTAGCGAACGTTGGAAAACTGGGGATCGTATCCGTGCGTATCTATACGCAGTTGAAGAGTCACCGAAAGGCGTCGTTCTCAAATTGTCACGTTCCCATCCGAAATTCCTAGCAAAATTGTTCGAGACAGAAGCGCCCGAGATCGCCTCAGGAACAGTCGAGATCAAGGCTATCGCTCGTGAAGCAGGTTCTCGTTCGAAGATCGCTGTCGTCTCTCATGATCCGCACATCGACCCTATCGGCTCGATGGTCGGCCAGCGTGGCGTCCGAGTTTCGACAGTTACGAGTGAACTTTCAGGAGAGAAGATCGACATCATAGAATGGAACGAAGACGCTGCACTATTCATCGAAGAGGCGTTATCCCCTGCCGAAGTAGTCTCATTGGAATTGGATGACTCATCTCACCGCGCCATCGTCACTGTCACAGAAGATGAGCAGTCATTGGCGATCGGTAAAGGTGGTCAGAACGTCCGACTCGCCGCCAAGCTCACTGGTTGGAAGATAGATATCAAGTCAAATGGCGGTGAAGAGCTCGCCGAGGCGGATGGCGCAGAAGAAGATGAAGAGATCGTCACAGTCGAGGAGGTCAAAGACGAGATAGCCGAGAAAGCGGCAGATCGGGTGATCAATGGTGCAGCCGCGGAAACATCCGAAAAGATAGTGGCTGAAGCGGCAAAGTTAGCGAAGAAGAAATAGGCGGTAGACCCTAAACATGGCCACTAATTGCCAAATCGATCCGCTCTATATATCTATTTGTTATTCGATGGTTTGTTTTTGGAACAATGATGTTTGCGGGTGATCTTTCATATTCCCCTGCCATCGTGATATATGGAACATTGAGACTCATTAGAGAAACTGAAATATTTTTTATGTCTCTGGCTATTTGAACCGCAAGTGCTTTCGACATGTGCCTATGATAATCCTTTACGAGATCGTCAAAAGAGAATGTGTGAATAGGGGAAATCGAAGCAAGAATGACCATCTTGCATGGATATTTTTTGGCGATTAGATAGGCTAGAATAGCTCCAAAAGAAAATCCGAACACGATAGAATTTGTTCCAACGTGAAAAACCTGCTGAGACAAAGGCTTGTACCAGTTCGGATTACAACACTTTACTTTGTACCCTTTGGATCGTAAGGTTGCCGTTAGCTTTCTGTATCGCAATAACCGACAATCCTCTCCCAATCCAGGAATTATATAGATCATTTTATTATAAAAAGGAGGGGCATTTATCGTGCCCCTCTTGAACTTATCAACCACAACGTGATGACTACTTTCGAAAATCTCCAGCTTTGACGCCCTTTGTGAAGGCGTTCCATTCACCGTTGGTGAAGTATAGAGTCGTCTTTGACGTGTCCTTGCTATCCCGTAATGCAACCCCTTGAGGTTTTACTGCGACCTGGACACATTGTGGACGATTACCACACCAACCAGAGACTTTGAAGTCGCCATCCTTCAATCGAAAGGTAAACGCTTTTTTCATAAGATTTCTATTCTGGTCTTAACCGATGTTTTGCTGTGCCGACTTTGAGTAAAGGCGGAAATAACTCTGTTGACCAGCAACTGTTCGCGGTCAATTCGGGACCCTATCGTCGTGGTCATCTATTCCATCACCTTTTTCTGGTGTGTTACAGGAACCGATGCCTAGACGAGCGGTCAAATCATTTGAAAAAACAGTGACCATAAGTTTGAATCCTTTCTCAATGCCATTCTTGAATAGCGTTATCTGTGATTAGCATATCAAGACCAGAAATAAAGTCAAGCCCGGGAGTTATCCACAGTTAAGATACTAAAAATCCACTAGATCCTTCACCTCCAATTTTAGTGCGGCAGCGAATTTTCGTAGATTGAATATAGTGATATTCTTCTCACCTCTCTCTATCATGCCGACATATGTGCGATGACATTTGGCCAGTTTCCCGAGCTCTTCTTGAGAAATACCCATCTTCTCACGCTTTGCTCGGATCTTCTTGCCGATAGATATGACGAATTGTTTGTCTAGGTTGGCCATGATGGTCGGTGGTTAATATTTGATTGATTATATGATGATTGTACATACTAAGGATGGCTGTGTCTAGCAATATATCACGAAATAATATTGACTTCTGTCAACCCTCCCAAATATCAGAAAACCTGCTAGAATCGGCTTTATTGCATCGTGATCATTATTAACCAGTAAACATCAATAACATGTCGAAATCTATCATATTCGCGCTCGTCGCCTCAGTCATCGCTCTAGTATATGGAGCATATTTAATAAGATCAATTCTCAAGAAATCCGCGGGAAATGACCGGATGAAAGAGATCGCTGCCGCTATTCAAGCTGGGGCAAAAGCCTATTTGAACCGTCAATACCGAACGATCGCCATGATCGCCGTTGTATTGTTCATCATTCTATGGATAGCACTCGGTATCACGATCGCTATCGGATTCATAGTAGGGGCTATCCTATCAGCTCTCGCTGGGTACATCGGCATGAATGTTTCTGTGAGGAGCAATGTCCGCACAGCTGAAGCTGCTCGTCATGGTCTCGCCCCGGCATTATCTCTGGCTTTCAAAGGCGGATCAGTTACAGGACTATTCGTCGTCGGCCTCGCCCTCCTCGGCGTCACGGGCTTTTACGCCATTACCAAAGATGTAGGTTCACTCATTGGTCTAGCATTCGGTGCTTCGCTCATCTCAGTATTTGCCCGTCTAGGAGGAGGAATTTTCACCAAAGCCGCTGACGTAGGAACAGATCTAGTCGGTAAAGTCGAAGCAGGCATTCCAGAAGATGATCCGAGAAATCCTGGAGTTATCGCTGATAACGTCGGAGATAACGTCGGAGATTGCGCGGGTATGGCGGCAGACTTGTTCGAAACGTACGCCGTTACTACTATCGCCGCCATGATGCTCGGCAACACGATATTCAATGGTTTTAGTGGCGCACTGGTCTACCCTCTCGCATTGGGAGGTATCGCCATCGTCGCATCCATAATTGGAACTTGGTTCGTAAAGCTCGGCAAGTCACAAAATATCATGGGTGCCATGTACAAGGGGCTCATCATCGCCGCAATATTGGCCGCGATCGCCTTCTATCCTGTTACGAATGTTCTAATGAAACTAAATGGTCTGTACAGCGTAGCTAACCTATTCGGCTGTACTCTCGTTGGTCTCATCGTCACGGCACTCTTGGTCGTCATCACTGAATATTACACTTCTACTAAATATGCCCCAGTTCGATCTATCGCAAATGCATCAGTTTCTGGTCATGGGACGAACATCATCCAGGGTCTAGCGATCTCCATGAAGTCTACCGCTTGGCCGCTCATAACGATCGTCCTCGGTATCTTGGCCGCATATTACTTCGCCGGTCTATATGGTATCGCTGTTGCCGCAATGAGTATGTTATCCATGGCAGGTATCATCGTCGCTATCGATGCTTATGGTCCTATTACGGATAACGCAGGGGGCATTGCCGAAATGGCCAATCTACCAAAAGAAGTCCGTGACGTTACAGATCCTTTGGATGCTGTTGGGAATACAACGAAGGCAGTTACCAAAGGTTACGCTATCGGGTCTGCTGGTCTAGCCGCTCTCGTATTATTCGCATCTTATACTGAAGCTGTCGGAACTGGTTATTCATTTAGTTTGAGCGATCCGAAAGTCATCGTCGGTTTATTCATTGGAGGCTTGTTGCCTTATTACTTCGCCGCACTTTCGATGGAGGCAGTCGGCAAAGCCGCGGGTAAAGTCGTCGATGAAGTTCGCCGTCAGTTCCGTGAGATCAAAGGTATCATGCAAGGTACTGCCAAGCCTGACTACGCTCGTTGTGTAGACATCGTGACGAGTGCCGCTATCAAGGAAATGATCGTCCCCGCTCTCATCCCTGTCCTCGCCCCTATCATCGTCGGATTTGTTCTCGGTCCAGTCGCTCTGGGAGGTCTGCTCGTCGGTTCGATCGTTACAGGTCTCTTTGTCGCCATCTCTATGACATCAGGTGGTGGTGCTTGGGATAATGCAAAGAAGCATATCGAGGGAGGCGCACATGGAGGCAAGGGTTCTGACGCTCACAAAGCCGCTGTTACAGGAGACACTGTCGGGGATCCTTATAAAGATACAGCCGGTCCCGCCATCAACCCTATGATCAAGATCTTGAACATCGTCGCTTTGCTCATAGTTGCGTTTTTGATCTGATAGTCTGATAGTCATTACTTATCAAGAGAATAGAGTGGTATAATCATATCCAACCACAATCTCGTGGCCTAAATAACCAAAAATCATCATAAATATGAAAAAAACTTACTATTTTGTCGTTATTGCCGCGTTTATAGCGATTATCGTCATGCCCGTTATCCTACGAGCGCAGATCGATGAAACGCCCAAGAAAACTCCTCTTCGCAACTTTCCAGCGAAGATACGTCAAGAACTTCGATCTGATATCCAAGAAAGACAAAGCAATGCAAGATTGAATCAGAATATTAGAAATAGTCTTCTTGAAAATCGCGCCAGTACAACTAGGATGATGAGTCGGTTCGCTTCTAGTACCTGGGCAACATCAAGTGTACCTTTTCGTGAAGGACAGAATGGCCGCCAAAACATGCAGAGGGGTGAGGGCTACCTGAACAATGGCAGATCGATGATCCTAAATATCTTTGAGATACGCAAACATTTCATCGTGAATGAGCTTGAGAGAGCTCTGAATAATCTCAAGAACGTCCGTGGTCGTATCCAGTCACGCATAGACAAGGTCTCTATGATCACAGCATCGAGCACCGCGAGAGATATGACTGAAGCAAAGCGCCTGCTCGTTATCGCAGATGCGAAGATCTTGTCAGCTCAATACGCTATAAATGCGATAAAAGATCTATCGGCAACTAGCACGGCCGCCGTGACAGCATCGTCGACCACATCAACGACAACGTTGACTGGCATCGATCTAAACAGGCCGAGACTGGTAGCGATTGATGCCCAAAAACTCATTAAGGCCGCGCAGAGGGCTTTGAATGATGTGGTGGTGGCGATCGCGCATGGTATGGGGTTGAAATTGGGAGATACGAATGCCACAACTACACCGACGTCCACCAACCAATAATTTATCATTACCAACAAATAACTATTTTCTATGGATCCACAAAACCAAGCGCTAAATATGAATGTTGCTCCCTCGCCATTCGCACCGGCTACACCAACCCCCTCGAAAGATAACGGCGGCACTAACCACAAGAAGGTCGGTCCCACCATCGTTATATTCATCATCATCGTCACGATCATCTTTCTGGCTACTTACCTATTTGCCTCGAATTCGAACAAACAACAGCAGATACCTACTAACGATTCATCGATAGCGGCAAAAGGATCGGTTAACGCTTCACAAGCAGCGATCGGTAGCCAGGTCGACCAATCTGGTCAAACGGTTCAGCCGATAACGAACACTGGTGATGACCTCCAATCATTGCAGAATGATCTGAATAATTCTACAACTGGCGTAGACAATCAGAATTTTTAGATCTCACGTTCTTGCTATAATCTTAATATTGTTGTAGATTTGAGCAAGTTTTCAGTACATATAACAATCAACACCTATAGAAGAGAATTGGAGGACAAAGAGAATGAGTATATCATCAATAATTACGGCAGACGGGGTGGGTATTTCACTCGATTCTACTTGGCAGTACTTGCGAGACATCTCGGTAAATGGCCGGATTAGCCACAAAGAAGAAGTTCGACTGGCCGCGAGGATCAAAAAAGGTGATAAAAAAGCCATAAAAACCATGATTGAGGCCAATCTTCGCCTCGTGGTCAAAATCGCCAAGAATTATTGCGGAAATGGCCTACCCATATTGGATCTGATCAGTGAGGGGAACATTGGACTCATGAAGGCGGTCTTGCGCTTTGACCCCAGCAAAGGAGGATGTTTCTCGACATACGGGTCGTGGTGGATCAAACAATGTATCAAGAGGGCGCTCACGAACCAAGTGAGAACGGTCCGTGTCCCTGAACATATGGTGAAGGTCGCCAATCGGGTATCAAATGCTGAACGTATACTCTATGAAGTGCTTGGTCGCGATCCTTCAAATGAGGAACTCTCTCAGGAACTCAAGATCAGTGAACGGAAAGTCGATGCTGTCCGGTCTTCAAATATACCACCTATCCTTTTGGATTCGCCCATTGGAGACAACGTCGGCACAACTATCGGGGACATCATCCTTGATGAGCATGCTACGAATCCGGCAGAGGAAGCTATAATAAGCTGCTTCAAAAATAGGCTGCCGACACTGTTGGGCCAGCTACCCAAGCGTGAACAGCATATCCTACGATTGCGGTTTGGATTGATCGAAAATGGAGAGTGTCAAACTTTTGAAGCTATCGGCAAGAAGCTCGGCATCACTCGCGAACGGGTGCGTCAGCTCCAAGAGATGGCCTTGAAAAGACTCAGGAAGCCGGTGGAAGACAAACCATTTGGAATCGAGTTTTACGGCTTGGCATCGATCTATCGTCGGGCCACAGCTGCAAAGGCATCAAAACGGTGTTTGTAAGTCATCATTGGAGATTTGAAACAGTAAAGCATGCCAGCCCACCCGGGTTGGCATTTTTCTTGCGCCAATTAAATACTTCGTGTACACTCCCTTCCATGACAAAAACATCAACTACCGCGAAGTCCTATGACTCCGCTTCTATAAAAAAGCTGGCAAAATCAGAGATCGAAGTATTATGTTCTGTGCCTTCTGTTGTTTGGGAAGGATACCGCGCAAAGGCGCTCGAGAACATCAATGGATATGTGACTGTAGATGGTTTTAGAAAAGGGATGGTGCCAGAAAATATTTTGGTGGCAAAAGTTGGAGAATCAGCAGTCAATGAGGAAATGGCGGAACTCTCCATCTCGCAAGCCTATATGGATATTTTGATCGATAACAAGATCGACTCGATCGGCAAACCGAGAGTTAGTATCACCAAGATAGCCAAAGGTAACCCCTTGGAATTCAAAGTGACGACAACGATCGTACCGGAGATCACTTTACCTGACTACAAAAAGATCGCTGATACGGAGGTCAAGGAATCAAAGGATGACGACCTCATAGTCACGGATAAAGATGTCGAAGACTCTATTTTGAAAATACGTAAGTCTAGGAGCTCGCACGATGATCATGATCATGAAAAGATGTCACCGGAAGATCATGAGAAAGCGGTCATGGATTCCCTGCCGGAGTTCAATGACGAGTTCGTTCGAGGGTTAGGTGATTTCAAAGACGTCGAAGATTTCAAGGTGAAGGTCCGTGATATGGTGGGGCTGAACAAAAAGGATGAGGCTCGAGAGAAGTTGCGTATCCGTATCGCTGATGCTATAGCAGATAAGACGGCAGTCGAGTTACCCGACCTTATCGTCGAAACGGAACTCGATCGTAGCCAGAGTCAGTTCGCGCAAGATATCGAGCGCATGGGAGTGAAGATGGATGACTATCTGAAACATGCCAAGAAATCACTCGAAGACATCCGCAAAGAATGGCGTCCACATGCAGAGAAGAAGGCAAAGCTGCAGCTCATATTGAATGAGATTTCCAAGAAAGAGAATATCAACCCAACAAAAGAGGAAGTCGAAGCGGAGGTCAACCACATCGTCGAGCATTACAGAGATGCCGACCGTGAGAGAGCATACACATATGCTGAGACTGTTCTCATGAATGAGAAAGTCTTTCAGTGGTTGGAGAAGGTGGAAAGATAGATTGTACCCAGTCATCTTCGTTACGCCATAATTTGAAGGTCAGTAAAACGTGCCGGTCTCTTGGGGTCGGCACTTTCGTTTTCGCGGCTACTTTCACATTTGTTTATTCATGAGTGAAACATCGCATCACCCGAATACCAACATCGATAGGGCGGCGACGACAGCTGTTTCAGTCCGTAATATCTGCGGCCCTAGACAGACGACCTGCACACCTTCCTTGTGAAACATTGCGATCTCGTTTGGCGTCCACCCTCCCTCTGGCCCTATGAAAACAGCTACAGGGACGTTTCCATTTGAGTTATTACCAAAATTATTCTCATTAGACACTGATACATGAGTATCGAACATTCCCCTAATACTCTCCCCTTCCGTATGAAACGCCAGAATTTTGATTTCAAAATTTTCCCTTTTTAGCGATGAGACAGCACTCCCCAAACCCATGATCGGCCACACCATAGGAGTAGTGTCACGCCCAGATTGTTCGCTCGCTTCGGTCACAATCCTTCCGAGGCGATCCTCATTCAAAGCTTTTTTCTCACTACGCTCGGCGATGATCGGAATGATATCCGTAACCCCGAGTTCTGTAGCCTTTTCCACGATCCATTCAAAGTTGTCTTTCTTCACGATCGCGGCACCCAAAAAAAGCTTACGCCTAGAAATATTATTATTGCGCGTCGAATATAGAACACTCAGGCCAATCACACTATTGCTATTTATAGTACTCCTACCGTTTATATTGTCAATCTTGCATTCATAGTCAAAACCTGTTCCATTGAAGAGGTTGATCCTATCACCAACTCCGAGTCGTAAGACTTTCGTCAGTTGATTTATGAGCTCTGGTGATTTGATGGATAGTTCATCGCCAACTTTGATCGTGTCAGAAATGTAAAATCTATGAAGTCTCATTATTATTTTTTTCCTGTCACAACCTGATCGATCACTCCATACTTTTTGGCTTCGTCAGCATCCATAAAGAAATCACGATCAACATCTTTCTCGATGCGTGAAAGTGGTTGGCCAGTGTTCGTCGCTAACAATTTATTGAGAGTTGAACGAGTTTTCAGGATATGCTTTGCACTGATCTCTATATCCGATGCTTGACCTTCTGCGCCACCTATCGGTTGATGGATCATGACTTCTGAATTTGGCAATGCCAATCTCTTTCCTTTCGTGCCAGCAGACAAGATGAGAGCCGCGCCAGATGCTGCTATACCGACACAGACAGTCGATATATCGTTCTTGATGTGATGCATAGTATCGATGATGGCGAGAGTCGACGTCACCGAACCTCCTGGAGAATTGATATATAACTGGACTTCTTTCTTTGGGTCTTCTGACTGCAAGAATAGTAGCTGAGCGATGATGAGATTTGCGATGTGGTCGTCGATGGGACCGCCCAAAAAGACGATGTTCTCTTTCAAGAGGCGTGAATAGATGTCGTAAGCTCTCTCGCCGAAGGGTGACTTCTCTATGACTGTTGGTATTAACATGGTTTTGATTGATATTAGTGAATAGATAGCGACTATACCAAAAAACTTTACACTTTACAAATAATGGAGTATGATGCCTATGTTACCAATATTAAATTTGATTCACCTGGAACAGCGCTTTGTGAAGTGAAATTATGATTCAGAACCAGTTACACAACATCAATAAGACTCATAAACCTATTATTTCACCATAGTCTGGTAGAGGCGGATCGACACCGCATATGTCACTAAAATTAGCCGCAATATTTCTTGCACTCGCTGGAGTTATTGGCGTGGCTATAGGTTACTATCTGCGTTTGATCATATCATTAGGCAAGAAAGGCTCGATGGAGCTCGAGATAAAGGAAATGCTCCTCGCTGCCAAAGAAGAGGCCAAGAAGATCACCACAGAAGCAGAAACCAAAGCCGCACAGATAGCGGACGTCGGGAGGAGAGAGATAAAAGAAAAAGAAGAAAAAGTGCGTCAGACAGAGGATCGTCTCGTCAAACGCGAAGACATTCTAGATAAACGCCAGTCAGATCTCGACAAAGAAGTCGAGATGATAAAGACGCGCGTGGCCGAGATCAAGGCTATCCGCGAGAAAGCGGATAAACTCGAAGAAGACCGAAAGCACGAACTCGAGAAGATCGCCAAGCTCTCAGCTGATGAGGCGAAGAGTCAGCTCATAACCCTGGTTGAGAAACAGTCAGAGGAAGACATCTTGATCCGCATGAACAAGCTGGAAACGAAGGGTGAAGAGATGTTAGATATAAAAGCTCGCGATATTCTCGCCATATCCATACAGCGTCTCGCCTCTTCCGTAGCTCAGGATGTTATGTCGACGATCGTCGAGATCCCTAGCGATGACGTAAAGGGTAAGATCATCGGTAAAGAAGGACGCAATATCAAAGCTTTCGAACGTATCACTGGAGTAGAAGTGATGGTTGACGACACACCAGGTGCGATCACTATATCATCATTTGATCCAGTGCGACGCCATGTAGCGCGGCTCGCACTCCTGGAGCTCATCAAGGATGGACGTATCCAGCCTGCAAAGATCGAGCAGGTCGTCGAGAAAGCCAAGCAGGATATAAACAAGACTATCAAAGAGAAAGGTGAAGCTGCCGCATACGAGTGCGGAGTTATCGGTCTCGATCCGCGCATATTGCTCATCCTCGGTCGTTTGCATTTCCGTACTAGTTATGGCCAGAATGTACTGCAACACTCAGTCGAGATGGCGCATATCGCCGGAATGATCGCCGAGGAGCTCGGCGCCAACGTCCAGGTCGCCAAGGCGGGGGCACTCTTACATGACTTAGGCAAGGCCCTCGACCATGAAGTCGCCGGAACGCATGTGGAGATCGGTCGCCGTATCTTGCAAAAATTCGGTGCTTCAGAGGAGATAGTGAAGGCCATGCAGTCTCATCATGAGGAATACCCATATGAGACTGTCGAATCCCGCATCGTACAGACCGCTGACGCTATCTCAGGCGCTCGTCCTGGCGCGCGTCGCGACAATATCGAGAATTACCTGAAACGTCTAGGTGACTTAGAGGCCACTGCCAACAGCTTCCCAGGCATCGAAAAATCATATGCTCTCCAAGCTGGCCGTGAAATACGTATCTTTGTTAAACCTGAAGAGATCAATGACGTCGCCGCCAAGGAGCTTGCTCGCAATATAGCCTTGAAGATCGAAAAGGACCTCAAATACCCAGGCGAGATCAAGGTTATCGTCATTCGTGAGACGAGAACTATGGAATTCGCGAGGTAAGTTCCTACAGAAGTGTTACACCCGTCTTCGTCACTTTTCTCAAAATCTCGCTATTTTGCCACCTCTCAGCATAAATGTTGTAATATCTAGCCCGATTTGCGCCCCATTGCCTAAAATATGGCTTACTATATAATAGAGCACATGGTACAAGACCCGGTTCCGCTCCTAAAAGCGGCGGGCCGAGACCAACATTAATAGCGTTAATAAAAAAACAATGAACAAAGCAGCAATCGTAGAAGCAGTTCACGGAGTTCTCGGAGGAACTAAGGTTCAAGCCGAGCAGACAGTCGACACGGTGATCAACAGCATCATCGACTCTCTAAAGAAGGGTGAGGAGGTCTCGATCGCAGGTCTCGGCATCTTCTCAGTCAAACAGCGTGCAGCTCGTGAGGCTCGAAATCCTCGTACTGGTGAGGCTATCAAGGTCCCAGCTATGAAGGTTCCAAAGTTCCGTGCCGCAAAGGCGTTGAAAGACGCAGTAAAATAAGGACCTATCCTTATTTACACACGATCTTGCCAGGCTTTTACGCCTGAGCAGGATCGCTATCGACCCATCTGTCGGGTAGGCAGAACAAAAGGCCGCCTTGAATAAATCAAAGGCGGTCTTTTGTGTCTGTTGTCATGATGGAAACACGGTAACCCGATCTATGACATATTCGTACGCGGGTTACGTTTTGATAGCCATTTTTTGAGCAACCATTTGAATCCACTTTCTTGTACCATTCTTGACTGTTGTAACATCATTAAAACAGATCTTCAAGCCTTCATCTGTCAGAAATTTTTCAGGTTCAGATTTTTCATGATTTTCTGATGATTGGCATCGTCCTAGATCATGCCCACACTTTGTAGCTTGAGCGAAGCGAAAGCGAAGAAGTGCTGAATTAAGGAATCCGGGACATTAATATCGCACCTGATCAGTATAGTTTAAGACATAGGGATTTTGAGAGCTGTAATTTGTCAACTGAGACGGTCAACAATACAAGCTTGCTTTTCTTATATAATCTTATATAATCATATGTATAAGCTATATAAGATTATATGACCAAAAACTTTTCAAAAAGACTCGACAATTTACCTATTGATATTATACAGACAATAGCACAAGTCGATCAATCTAAGAATGCTTGGGCCACAGGTGCAGAACTTGACCGTGAAGTTTTGACGCGTCTTAAGAAATCTGTACTCGTCACTTCTACAGGTGCCTCTACCCGCATTGAAGGTGCTCAACTTTCTGATGATGAAGTTGAAAAGCTCCTTCGAGGAATGAAACTTGATAAATTCAGAGATCGCGACAAGCAGGAGGTGCTCGGGTATTACGAGTTGCTCAATAATGTATTCGATACTTACAGATCGATTTCGTTTTCAGAAAGCACGATTAAATTCTTCCATCGTGAGCTTTTGAAACACGTGGAAAAAGATACAACCCATCGCGGCGATTACAAAAAACAGGAGAACAAAGTGGCCATGATCGATGCGGCTGGAAATCCTATAGAGATTGTTTTCGACACCACACCGGCATATCTGACACCCAAGGAAATGCAGGAAGTAGTCGAGTGGACGCAACTTGAATTAATTGAGAAGAAATATCATCCCCTCCTAATTATCTGCAACTTCCTTGTGGAGTTCCTGCAAATACACCCGTTCACTGACGGTAACGGACGCCTTTCGCGCATTCTCACAAATCTTCTTCTACTGCAGCAAGGATTTGAGTATATGCCGTATGTGTCACACGAGAAACTGGTAGAGGATAATAAACCGGAATATTATATCGCGTTGAGACAAAGTCAAAAGTCATTTGGAACAGAAAAAGAAACGATTGTTCCGTGGCTAAAGTTCTTCCTCTCGATTTTCCTGGAACAATCCAAGAAAGCTGTCGAATTACTTTCGCGTGAACAAATCGAAAAGCTTCTGTCTCCTCAACAAGAGGTCGTCTGGAAATATCTTGAGAGCGTACGAGAATCAGCGCCTATCGCAATTAGTGAAGCTACCGATGTGCCCCGACCAACAATCAATCAGGTGCTTACCAAATTACTTCGATTAAAAAAGATCGAGCGCATCGGTTCTGGTCGCGGAACTAGGTATCGTGTGATATAAAGAGAGTCTATGGCCCTATCGCGCGAAGAAAGAGTGAGACTCTTCATATCCAGATTCAAAGGACGTGAGGATATTTTTGCTCGTCGGTGGCATAAATGGGACGGCTCTGTTTCCGGGTATGCGCCCGTTTATACAGATTATCGGAAATTTGCTTACGAACCGTTTACTTCTATTTGGGCTGAAAGACATCTACTTGGAAATGCTGTTTTGGGAGTGTATCCATTATTACACGATAATACATCGTGGTTTATTGCGGCTGATTTTGATGGAGATAAATGGAAAGAATCTGTTAAAACATTTCATGCAATTTGCAAGAAATATAAATTGCCAGTCGTATTTGAAAGATCGCGTTCAGGCAACGGTGCTCATGCTTGGCTATTTTTCGCTGAGCCGTATCCGGCCTACAAAAGCAGAAAAATATTTACTTCCCTGTTGCGAGAGGTTGGAGCTATCGGAGAATTCGAGAAAAATGAAAGCTTTGATCGTCTATTTCCCAACCAAGATTATCTTTCCGGTAAAGGATTTGGAAATCTGATCGCATTACCACTTCAGGGTGTTTCACGCAAAGATGGAAATACAGTTTTCGTAGATCCTGAAAATGATTTTGGTGTTATTGATGACCAATGGTCGTTTCTAAATAACATTCATCTGATGACAGCTAAGGAAATGGACATCCTTTACGAAAAATATAACACGTCCGTAGAAATTCCATCTACAAAGAGACGTAAACTGAAGAGCTACAAGGGTGTGGTATCTTTGAGAATCTCATCGATGATAAACATAAGCAAGAATGAACTTACATCATCTTTGATTACATTTCTTCGTGAAGAGCTCAATCTTCTAAATATTGAATTCGTTGTTAAAGAGCGAGCGGGCTTACCAACCTATGGATCCCCAAGATTTATCAATACTATTGTTTCTGATACCGAAACCGTCTCTACTCCACGGGGATTCCTGGCTGATTTAACTGATTGGCTTGAGAAGCGTAAGATTCATTATTCTGTTTCAGATGAACGAGTTATGACTGGCCCAGTGCAGTTCAATTTGAAAACAGAGCTATTCCCCTATCAGGAGAGAGCTGTAAAAGCTTTCACCAAAATAGATCAGGGTGTTTTGGTTGCACCGGCCGGAGCGGGAAAAACAATCATAGGATTAGGGCTGATCGCTTTGAAAAAACAACCAGCAATAATCCTTACTCACAGAAGGCAAATTTATGATCAGTGGCTTGAACGCATCGAAAATACGCTTGGTATTCCAAAAACGAAAATCGGTCAGATATGTTCAACAAAGAAAAAGATTGCTATGCCAGTAACCATCGCAATGGTCCAGACTTTAGCTCGAATGGACGATGCTGAAATAGGTGGAAAGTTCAGCACTATAATCGTGGACGAATGCCACCATGTTCCAGCCAAGATGTTCCGAGGCGTAGTCTCAAAGTTTTCAGGTCGGTACTTATTTGGACTCACAGCTACTCCTGATCGGAAATACAATGATCAGAAGCTCATTTCTGCTTATCTTGGCCCAATTGTTCATACCGTGCAAAAAGATGAAATCATAATACGCAAAAACAATACAGAAGACAAAACTTCAACTGACCAAGTAATTGTCCATGCAACGGACATAGATGTCCCGTTCGGAACTACTCCGAGAAATTTTCCTCTCGTGTCGAAGGTTATATCGAATGATAGTCACAGGAATTCATTGGTCGTGGCGGACATTGTTAATGAAGTGAAGAATGGAAAGAGATGTCTCGTTCTTACTGAACGAAAAGAACACGCGCAAATGATTCAGGCATACTTAAGAAAAGATTTTGAAACTATCCTATTCACTGGTGATCTATCAGCCAGACAACGGAAATTTGCACTTCAGAAGATTAAGGGTGGTAGATTCTCAATTTTAATCGCTACTGGCCAAATACTTGGAGAAGGTACAGACATTCAAAATTTAGACGTGCTGTTCCTGGCTTTTCCGGTATCCTTCCATGGTAAATTAGCTCAATATATAGGACGCATTAGAAGAGACGGTGGGGCAAAGAAAATATATGATTACCGGGACAGCAAGGTAGTAATATTGGAGAAAATGTGGAAAAAGAGAGAATCATTCTATAAGAAAAATAATTTCATTATAAATACGATCGAAAAGTCAAAGGATTAATCTGGGGGCTAACGTCGCATCTGATCCATTAATTATGGCTCTATTTAGCCATGGACTGGCATCGTCCTAGATCGTGCCCGCACCGAGTGAGGAGCAAAGCGACGAATCGAGGTGCGGGATGGGAGAGTCGAACTCCCCACCACAGTTTGGAAAACTGTTATTATACCGATTAACTAATCCCGCGGTATTTCTATACTAGCAGAAAATATGCACTTTGATAAACACTCGTCATACCACCCGTCACTCCTGTTGCCCTTCCACATATCCTACCCAAAATTCCTCACAGTGACTACTCCTTCGGTGCCCGATTCTCAACGATCGTTTTTATCGCTTCGACCTCAGTCTTGATATCACCGATAGAACTTTTTATCGCAGCCAACTCCTTTTGTTCGATCTCTATCTGCTCCTCTTCCTTCTGGATCTGTTTTCTCTCTTCTCTGACTTCTTTTTCTGTTCTGTCCGTAACTTTCTTTTCGCCTTTCAATCCACTCATGAGAACAGTGTCCCCGATGAAATATGATACGAACAACCCCGTTGCGAGCAAGATGACGATGACGATCAGCATATTTATCGGCTCATAGAAAAGCCAACCGAGAATACCTCCCTGTTCCTGCAGTATGTCCGCCGTATGCCAGACTCCTCTCCAGAACAATACTATAGCTATACCACCGATGAAAGTATACACAATCGGTAATTTACTCAAATGTCCGCGTACCCGATCCTCGAATTTATCAAAATAATTCAATACTTTTTTATATTTTTCCATTTTGATCTTTCAACTTATATCATAAACGATCACATGTCGGGGCGCCGGGATTCGAACCCGGAGTCACCTCTTCCCAAAAGAGGCATGTTAGCCGTTACACCACGCCCCGAATAGAGCTATGTTAACATAATATTTCAAAGAATGACATTTTCTATCCATCTCACCTTCGCCGATCTCGATCCGAAATTCAAGTAGACACAAAGTATATGGAAAGAAAATGCTGAGTCAAGTCCCCTATTTGTCTCTTCGAGAAATGTCTCCACCATCCTCCTGATTTGCCGAACCTTAAATCCATGAACATTATCTTCGGCTTTATGTGAACTGTCGGCGAGCATGGGATCAAAAGTCACACTTTTTACTTCGAAAAAATGCAGCTTTTTGTCTTTTATGGCGATGATGTCGATCTCCCCCCACTTCTTTGAGTAATTCCTAGCTATAATACTGAAACCTTTGTCACGTAAGAAACTACAAGCGACGTTTTCACCAATATTTCCTTTAGATTTTGTATTCATTGACTTTGATCCGTATGATCTATGTTTAAAATTCGGCCATGTAGCAGAGCCATTCATTCCACTATCTCCAACTCAAAAAAGCCCAAAAAGACGATAATAAGCCATATTTCACGTCTCTTATACACACTGTCCACAGGGTTATCCACAGTTTTGTCCCTTATTTGACGATTTTAAGCCGTTTGTTTCGGACAACTCGCGTACACTGTTTACCTTGTGTCCTTCTACTAAAGAGCCTTTCTTCCTCAAGTTTTATCGACGCCACTGTACTTTGTAACTTATACTCAATACTATTTTCTGTGCGTACCCATACGGGCACGCTACAAAAATATGGTCGCTGGGCGCTCCCTATTTTTGTGCGGGTAGGGAGAATCGAACTCCCACCTCGTCCTTGGCAAGGACGCGTCCTACCACTAAACGATACCCGCATCCAAGTATCTCTCATTTTTCAAATCATCCTTCAAAAGTTCTACCCATTTCAAAATTTTATTTTTCAAGTATGCACTATTTACAACCATATTGCAAACGCCGTGATTGTTACCCATATTCCCTATCTTTTGTCTTTTTGAATCACTCGAAATCATCGTATTCCCATGATAATTGGCATCAAATCGACCAGAAACGATGGTTTTTCCGAAATCTCTCTCATCTAAGCCGCATTTCTCTGCCCAATACGATTCTGCTAGAAAAGTCAGGTTCCCTCTCTTTAGGTTGATCCACACCTTAGGTCGAGCAATACCGCAGATCCTATCCAGAAACGATTTGAATAGATTTACCTTGTGAGCATCAGCACTGGAGTAGCTGACTCTATTTCTGGATGTCATGTCACCATGCATCCAGTAGGCGATCAGACCTGAAATGAATAACGGATGGTACCTCAGATCCTCGAAATCGAGCAAAGCATCCTGTCTCGCCTGCTTGCGCAAGTTGTCTAGACGTCCTCGTCGAATCGTGTTCATAACAGTTAACCTGATCGCACCGTTATTTCTCGCCCTATCGGCACATTCTATGGCGATATCATTTGACCACTTCTGATCTTTGAACCACTTGGAAAGAGTGCTTCTAGGTACTGACATGCGGGCAGTGATCAGAGAGTAGCTCAATCCAGACCTTCGAAGCACTACGGCTTGTTCCCTATCTTTTCTCATGCCTTATATTATACATCGACGGTTGTACACTTTCAAGTGCCGCTAGAATATCGGCTGTTTTCACGTGAAAGAGGCACGTTCAACTGTGGGGGATTCGGTCACAGGTCTCGCATTGCTATGCTCGCCTGCGACCCCGCCTCCTTCGCCTTCGCTCAGTCCGGCTTTCGAATCCCTCCGGTACCTCCAGCGACACAAAATACACCGAGAAATCTCGATGTATTTTGGTCGGGTGCCCGACATTGTTTCCTTATGAGCGAAGCGAATTAGGAAACAAGAAGTGGCCTTTTGTGCCCCCGGAGGGATTCGAACCCCCAACGACTGTTCCGAAGACAGTAATGATATCCATTTCACCACGAGGGCTGATATGCGTGGCATTCGAACAATAGATAGATGATAGCGCACATTGGAATAAATCCCAAATTACTGTAGAATAACGAGATGAAAGCCGTGAAAAACAGCGCAATTCCAACAGAAGTTGTTAATGTTGTTGAAATTCTCGAAAAGGGTGGTTTTCAGGCGTATCTGGTGGGAGGTTGCGTCCGTGACCTATTCTTAGGCAGGACTCCAAAGGACTGGGACGTAACAACCAACGCCAAACCGGAGCAAATCCAGTCATTATTCGTGAAAACAGTTTATGAAAACACTTTTGGTACCGTTTGCGTGATAAATGAGGAAACTACAGATGTTTCACTCAGAAACATCGAGGTGACGCCATACCGTCTCGAAACGGGGTATTCAGATCGCAGACATCCTGATGATGTAAAGTTCAGTGATAAATTGGAGGACGACCTCAGGAGACGTGACTTCACGGTAAATTCGATCGCGGTGTCACTTTCCAATGGGGCTATAAAGGACATTATTGACCTATACGGCGGTTTTGCAGATATAAAGGACAAATCTATCAGGACGGTGGGTGCGCCTCGTGATCGCTTCAATGAGGACTCTTTACGTATGATGCGTGCCATCAGGTTAGCGATAGAGCTAGGTTTCACGTGTAACAGAGATACCTTTAGGGCTATACAGAGCCAGAACTCGTTTATAAAAGGCGTCTCGGCTGAACGAATTCGAGATGAGTTTACCAAAATCCTCATGTCTCAGGATCCAATGAAAGGCATGCAGATGTTGCATGAATCTGGCCTATTGCAGTACATCATTCCTGAACTCGAGAGGGGAATAGGAGTTGAGCAGCCTCAAGCGCACACTTACGATGTTTGGAACCATCTGATTCGTAGCGTCCAACATGCCGCAGATAGGAAATGGGGCATAGAAATCAGATTGGCGGCTCTATTTCACGATATTGGCAAACCTCAGACGAAAGGTTTTTCACGTGAAACGCGACAGCCGACGTTTTACGGGCACGAAGTAGTTGGTTCACGTGAAACGCGTAAAATACTAGAAAAAATGAAGTTTTCACGTGTAACGATAGAAAAAGTAACGAAACTCGTCCGATGGCACATGTTTTTCGCTGACACAGCGACGATCACTCTGGCTGCTGTTAGGCGTATGATCGTCAATGTTGGTCGTGAAAACATTTGGGATTTGATGAATTTACGAGCCTGCGATCGCATAGGTACGGGTAGACCTAAAGAAAACCCATTCAGATTGCGTAAATACAAAGCGATGATCGATCAGGCACTCATCGACCCTGTCTCTGTTGCTATGCTCAAAATCGACGGGAAGGGGATAATGGATATTCTCAGTATTAGTCCTGGACCAAAGATCGGTATGATCCTGAGTGCGTTGCTAGAAGGAGTATTAGATGATCCGAAACTGAATTCGAAAGAATATCTGGCTGGTCGTGTGAAGGAATTACATTTACTTAATGAAAATGAATTACGAGCTCTTGCGAAAAAGGGAAAAGAGAGAAAAGAAGAAGAGGAGGAAAAACAACTCGAAGAAATACGCAGTAAACACAATGTAAATTAGCTTTTTGTCTTTTATATAAAGTTATCCACATGTATGTCCTTTACAGACATTTGTAAAGGACATACAATAGTACCAGATCAGTTTGTTATCCGAGGTGATTGTGAGAATAATGTCTCTGGATATTTTCGGAAATATTATTCTCACAATCTAGACAAGCAAATGTTCTTTCAAAAAGCTGGGTAGGCTTCACACTAGTTAGTATCGTCGAAGCCGCAAAGAACATTTTTAATTTCATCGTTCCGTTGCTGGAACATGTCGTAGCATTTTCTTTCAACTATTTCAAAAGGCGTCACTCATGATCGCCACTTAACAAGAAAAATGCACGTCGACACATCTAGGAATAGTCCTGATGAAATATTGAGTCGCACCATTTTGCGATCAAAAATGAAGCGGTAAGCTTCAAGCTCTTTCGTTCTTCGCGGGTTCACAGTAGGCCCGTCATTGTTCACCACTTCTAGGTCTTCAATACGGGCCTTTTCCATATATGAGATATTTTATAGATTTTCAGGTACAAATAATAACCGCGGGCAGAAACTCTTAAGGAATCAATCCCTAATCTATCTCCATCTCCACCGGACAATGATCTGATCCCAAGACGTCCGCGTGAATAGCCGCAGACTTAACCCGGTCTTTCAATTTATTCGATACAATCACATAATCAATCCTCCAACCTACATTTCGTGCACGGGCGTTGGCGAAGTGAGACCACCAAGTGTAAAAACTGTTGCCTTTACGGAACATCCTGAATGTGTCAACGAAACCGGCCTTGATGAAATTATCGAAACCTTCACGTTCCTCAACCGTAAATCCTTTCAACCCGACATTATCTTTAGGGCGAGCGAGATCATCCGGAGTATGCGCGACATTCAAGTCTCCGCAAAAAATCACTGGCTTTTTAATTTCCAAATATTTACAATATGCGAGAAATGCCGGATCCCACTGTTTATGTCGAAGGGGAATACGACTCAAATCATCCTTAGCGTTCGGAGTGTAAACAGTGACAACAAAATAATCAGCGAATTCCGCGGCAATAACGCGGCCCTCAGTCCTAGGATCGCCGTATTCATCGGCTATCAGTCCAAACTTCTCACAGATCTCATCCGGCAGACCATTTATCACTCCGATCGGCTTTATTTTAGAGAATATCGCCGTACCTGAATATCCCTTTTTCATAGCTGAATTCCAATATTCTGTGTACTGCGGTAGATCGATCATTGCCTGACCTTGCTCTGCCTTTGTTTCTTGTAAACAGAGAACATCTGGCTGATATTTTTCAATAAATGGCGCGAATAAGCCCTTTTTGATGACTGCGCGGATCCCGTTTACATTCCAAGAAATTATTTTCATTTGATTTAGTTAAATGTGTTGCAATCTCTGTTTACTGATCACTGTTTACCCATTACCCATTACCTTTTATTATGAAATTGTTTATGTACCCGTTTGAGTTCAGAATCAGTCACATGTGTATATATCTGAGTCGTCCCAATATTGGCGTGTCCCAAAAGCATTTGCACGGAACGCAGATCAGCACCATTACGCAAGAGATCCGTCGCAAACATGTGGCGCATGACGTGTGGCGTGACTTTCTTTGAGATGCCCGCCTTGATTGCGTATTTCTTTACGATCCTCTCGATAGAGCGGCGAGTTAGTCCCGCTTCACCTTTCACTCCTCGCATTTCGTTGCCAGCAATACGCACAAACATCGCATCATCGACATCTGCACGCTTATCGAGATATTTCTTCACCGCATCCTTGGCCTCTGGAGAAAGGAAGACCACCCTCGTTTTATCACCTTTACCTCGTACAGTGAACTCGTCAGATGATAGATCTAGGTCGCTGGATAGGGAAGCCAACTCGGAAACACGAAGCCCTGTCGAAAAAAGTAGCTGTAGGATTGCTCTATCGCGCAAGACATTGAGCTCGTTGCCTTGTGGTGCATTGAGCAATCGTTCCAGTTCTCCTGGAGTTATGAGATCCAATGAACGATCACCGACCTTGGCAAGCTCTATCTGCTCTGGCGCAAGAGATTTCACACCATTTTTCGCCAGAAACTTGAGAAACGCGCGTAAAGCGATCAGGTAATAATTCTGTGTCTTTTTTTTCAATGTATCGCCAGTTGCGCGAATATTACCTGTCGACTGTCTATTTAGCCACAACCTGAACTCGCGTACCATTTCCGCGCTGATATCTTCGGCTTTCTTAACCTTTGCGTGATCAATAAAACGTCTCAAATATCGGTCATAATTTTCCACCGTTTTCACTCCGCGGCCTTTCTCTATCTCGATATATTCGAGAAATTGCTGTTTCATCTCCTGAATATTGTGCGACATGAGGATATTGTAACATTTTTCTTGCATGCCACCATCATTCATGCTAATATCATTTCCATGTTAACACCGAGACAAAAGATCAAAATCATCAAGGAATCAGGCGTTCATGACAAAGATACCGGTTCTCCAGAGGTTCAAGTCGCACTATTGACCAAGAGGATCAATGAATTGACTGGTCATCTGAAGAAACACCGCAAAGATAACCATTCGAGACGCGGACTCCTAGGTATGGTTGCTGATCGCCAGACACACTTGGTCTACCTCAAGAAGAACTATCCAAAGAGATATTCTACGATCATCAAACAGTTGGAGTTGAAGAAGTAACCGGATTCATCTAAAGAATCTCATTTGATATTGAAGTCCGAAATATTCGGCAATTTCATTTTTTCATCCGAATGGACAATCCAATCGATAGTCACCGCTAGGGATTTGGAATGTTGCGATTGATCATTGAATTCATAAGCTAGATCATGCGCGGCGGAAAGCTAGTGCATCATTGGTAAATATCCAATATTCCATATACAATGATAGCTAGCTCATTTAATAAGTATTTAATATATTTTCATATGTCAATCATTAAACACAAAGAGCAACGTGTCGGCATTTTCATCGATGCGCAAAATCTATATCACAGCGCAAAGAATCTATATCATTCGAAGGTCAATTTCGGGCAGATTGTCAAAGACTCCTTGGATGGTCGCAAACTAGTCCGTGCCGTTGCGTATGTCATCTCCACAGAATCAGGTGAAGAGAATGCCTTTTTCGACGCATTGACCAAGATGGGTATCGAGACGAAAGTCAAAGACCTCCAAATATTCAGTTCTGGCGCCAAGAAAGCTGACTGGGACGTCGGACTCGCCATAGATGCAGTCAAACTATCACCAAAATTAGACGCGGTGATCCTCTTAACCGGTGATGGAGACTTCGTGCCTCTCGTCGAGTATCTGCAAATGAACCAAGGTTGCCAGGTTGAAGTTGTTTCATTCGGGAAATCTACATCCGCTAAACTCATCGAGTCGTCAGACAATTTCATGGATCTAGATGAAAGTGTGAACAAGTACTTGCTCCGTGGTGGTGGAGGGAAGAAGTAGGGAATATTTTACTCCTGTAGAGGTAACTCGCACCTCACCCTCGAACGGCCGAGCACTCTTTGCGAAGCAATATCTCGTGACATTTTCCTTCATGATGAGTGAATCCATGGAGCGAATACTTTGTGAAAATGCCGAGAGATTGCTAGCAAATTGCGAGGAAGTGAGTGGACAGGTGCGAGTTACCTTGTATTACACCTTGTAGAAGGTGTAGACCTCCTACATTATTTCTGCTACATTAACTGTGTTCGGAGCACATTATTGAGGGCAATTATCAAATAACTTCGCCTTCAGATAGACAGGTTTGACCGCCCCAATATGAGGCGGACCAAGTCTGAAATCTGTAGGCGACACACAGAGATCGGTAAACAGTTTACTGGTTACTGTGACTTACGATCATGAACAAAAAACAATATTCGATCGAGATCGGCGGAAAGACACTTTCTGCGGAATTTAACGACCTCGCGGACCAGACGAATGGTTCTGTCATCGTCCGTTATGGTGACACGACAGTATTAGCAACAGCATGTATGGGAGGCTTGAAAGATGGGGACTTTTTCCCACTCACAGTTGATTTTGAAGAGAGGTTCTATGCTACGGGAAAGATTTTGGGATCTAGATTCGTACGCCGAGAAGGGAGACCTTCGACAGAAGCTATACTTTCTGGTCGCATAGTAGATCGAACGATCCGACCATTATTCAATCAAAAAATGCGAAATGAAGTCCAAGTCATCGTCACCACTCTCTCTATCGGACAAGACGACCCGGATATATTGGCAGTTATCGCATCGTCACTCGCTCTCGGGGTTTCCGATATTCCATGGAATGGTCCAGCATCAGCTGTACGCATAAGTAAAAACAGTGAATGGTTGGTCAACCCTGATTTTAAGGTGAGAGAAGATCAAGGTGTGAGTCTCGAAATGGTAGCTTGTGGCAAGGATAGCATGATCAATATGATCGAAGTCGCGAGCAAGGAAGTCTCTGAGAGCACACTGGATGAAGCCCTGAGACTCGCGTCAACGGAGATAGAAAAAATCCAAGCTTGGCAATCAAAGATCGCCGCCGAGATCGGTAAAAAGAAAGCCGATGTCATGATCAAGGATCCGACTCCTGGTACGAAAGAACTGTTCGATAAGGAGATCGGACCAAAACTCGATAAATTCATATTCAGCAAGGTGCCGGGCCATTCGAAGATCGATGAGATCAATGGTGAATGGGCGAAACTTTTCACAGAAAAGATGCCTGAAGGCGATGCGTTGATGGCCCAAGAAGTATTCGAAGAAGCTGTAAATGATCTTATCCACGATGGTGCGATAGACGAAAACAAGCGTGCGGATGGTCGTGGAATGGATGATGTGCGTCCACTTTTCGCGCAAGCAGGGGGTGTTTCGCCGATACTTCATGGCTCTGGTATATTCTATCGCGGCGGAACTCATATCATGTCGACTCTCACACTCGGTTCTCCTGGAGACGCGCAGATAATAGAAGGGTTAAGTCAAACGGAAAACAAGAGATTTATGCACCACTATAACTTCCCGCCATTTTCGACAGGTGAGACGGGCCGCGTAGGGAATACCAACCGCCGTATGATCGGTCATGGCGCACTGGCAGAGAAGGCGCTCGTGCCAGTCATCCCGGGGAAAGATAAATTCCCATATACGATCAGGCTCGTCTCCGAAGCCTTCGCTTCAAATGGTTCAACATCAATGGGATCGGTTTGCGGGTCTACACTTGCCCTGATGGATGGTGGAGTTCCGATAAAAGCACCTGTTGCCGGTATAGCATCGGGACTCATGATGAGGAAAATGAAAAATGCCAGATCTGGTGGAGAGCTGGAATATAGAGTCCTTACGGATATCCAAGGCCCTGAAGATCATCATGGTGATATGGATTTCAAAGTTGCGGGAACCAGAGATGGCATCACTGCTGTACAAATGGACGTCAAAGTCGGCGGTATTCCATTGAAGATATTGAGTGAAGCTTTCGCAAAGGCCAAAGCCGCTCGTTTCAAGATCCTGGACGTCATAGAAAATGAGATTGCTGCGCCACGAGCAAAGATATCATCGAATGCACCAGAGATACTCGTTATCAAGATCAAGCCTGATCAGATCGGACTAGTTATCGGCTCAGGAGGTAAGACGATCAATGAAATACGTGATGTCACTGGGGTGGAAGACATCACGATAGAAGATGATGGCTCGATATTCATCACTGGAAAGAATGAGACCGCACAGAAGGCAAAAGAGATCATCGTTGGAATGACCCGTGAGTACATGCCCGGTGAGAAATTCGATGGGGAAGTGACCAGGCTCATGGACTTCGGAGCTTTCGTCAAGATCGGCGCGAATGCCGAAGGTCTAGTCCACGTCTCCGAGATCGCTCCGTTCCGTGTCGAGAGAGTCACAACATACTTGAAAGAAGGGGACAAAGTGCCTGTTATCGTAAAAGAGGTCGATGATAAAGGCAGGATCAATCTGTCTATCAAAGGCGCCAATCCTGACTTCTTTACAAAGAAAGAAGAAGTACCGATGGTAAAGAAACCATTTACGAAGAGATATTAGTAAATTGGACTAATGATTTATATAATATTACAATGATGTCAAATGAATGATGACATCGTATTAGAGCCAAGCGCCGCAGCAATCAATCCTGTCGATAAACCAGACGAGGCAAAATATCAACCGGAACAAGTATTTGAAGTCTCTCCTGATCTCAAAATTAAGCCTGTTACTGGTGATTTTGATACCGAGATGGCGTCCGTGCAGGTTCATGATACGAAACCCAAAGTGATAAGTCCCCAACCAGTTGGACTGAGTTCACAAATAAAACCAATCAAGCCTGCCACATCGATCAAACCGATGGTCCCAGCGGCAAATCTTTCGAGCAGTGTTCCAGGCGATACTTTTCCCGGGATCAGTTCGATACGTACTTACGAAGGCGATATTGCCAACCTCATGAAGAAAAAAGGTACATCAAAGATAGATATGGTAATGGCTGAAAACAAGAAGGAAACTGGTCAGAAAGATCAGCTCATCAACAAGGAGCCCAGAGATAGCAAGAAGAAATCTCTCATGGCGGTATTTAGCCTATTGCTCATACTAGTCGGCGTGGCGGGGGCGTATTACCTCTACAGCCTGAGTCCGCTCGCGCCGGCAACGTCAGTCGAGCAACGAGCGACACCCGTAGCATCTGTCGTACCTTCCGATTCGCAAAAAATAATGGCGGTCGATGGACTGAATGACTTTGCCATTCTATCCAAGATCCAATCACTGATATCGAGCCCAGGAGTCGCAGGAACGATCGAAGAGATCATCCCTTATACCACGGTAAAAGGAGTCAAAACTAGGCCGACGACGAGTGAGATGATCAAGATCATGAAGATCCAGCCACCAAACATGCTGGAAAGATCTCTGTCAACCAAGTGGATGCTCGGCATATATGCTGATAAACAAAAAAAGAAGAGCGTCTTTGTCGTTGTTACCAATAATTTCTTCCAAAATGCTTTCGCGGGAATGTTAGCGTGGGAGAGCGTCATGTCAGATGATTTGAGGCAGTATATATATAATGGAGTAGTCATGGGTATAGCCAGTACACCTGCTTCATCCACATATTCCGATCCATTACAAAATCTGGAAGCTATATTGCCGCCATCTGGGACGACTACGACAGCAACTTCGACAGTCGCCTCAACAACAGTGACTTCCACTACGACAATGAGCGAGACACCTGTAGTGCCTTACTTTACTTTGAGAGGTCAGTTTGTGGACAGGATAATTCGGAACAAAGATGTGAGAGAGTTCGTCACAGTGAATGGAGACGTCTTGTTCTTGTACTCATTCGTAGACAATCAGAGATTGGTCATAGCGAGCAATGAGGCCGTATTGACCGAGATCATCGCTCGACTTGAAAAACAAGCTTTTATACGATAGAATTTTACTATTATGAACACAAAAGACACACAAAATTTTAAGGAGAAATTATTAGCCGAGAAGACTGAACTAGAGGGAGAGCTGGCTTCTATCGGGCAGAAAAATCCTTCAGCGAAGAATGGCTGGGAAGCGGCGACTCAGGATATGGAGGTCGACAAGGCGGATGAAAATGCCGTTGCGGACAAGCTCGAAGAGTATGAGGGCAATAGCAATATCGTGAGCAAGCTTGATGATCAGTTGACAGAGGTGAATGACGCTCTCGAAAGGATCACTGCTGGCACCTATGGAATATGTGAAAAGTGCGGTCAACCCATCGAAAAAGAACGCCTGGAAGCCAACTCGTCGGCTAGAACATCTATAAAGCACGCTCACAAATAAAGGCATAGTCGGCTTCTCAGATTTTATCTTTTCTTTATCGAAATTTTATCTTTTCTTTATCGCTTTTTGAACAAAAATTCATCTGGATTTTATCTGTTGTTTGATAGGATGTGCGCATGGTCGAGACAACAGAGGAAAAAATCAATATTGAAGTGAGTTCGGATGGATTACCTGAGGAGTTTCCAATGGATCCAAAGACGGCTGTCGAAGCGATCGATGAGATCTTGTCTTACGCGGCGTATATGAGAGCGTCTGATGTGCATTGTGACCCTAGGAGAGAAGATTCGATCGTCAGGTTTCGTGTGGATGGGAGAATCGGTGAAGTCGGTATCATACCGAAAAGGCTTCATGATGAAGTCATAGCACGTTTGAAGATCCTCTCTGGTTCGAGGACGGATGTTCATGCCGTACCACAGGATGGGAGGTGGAGAACAGAATTGCGGAGCGATGAATACAATATCCGTATTTCATTTATGCCGACATATCACGGTGAAAACGCCGTTATACGTTTGTTACCGTCTCAAACTTCCAGAGATCTGTCATTTGCCAATCTCGGTTTCACGCCAGACCATGTAAGATCGATCGACAAAGCGATGAAAAATACGAACGGCCTCATCCTAGTCTCCGGTCCCACAGGATCTGGGAAGACGACGACACTGCATACATGTCTATCGCTCAAAGTCCGTGAGCCTTTATCGATAGTTACACTGGAAGATCCAGTCGAATATGAGATACCCGGAGTTCGTCAGGTTCATATTCGGCACAATCACGGTGTGACTTTTAGTAACGGTCTCCGGTCGGCATTGAGACAAGATCCAGATGTGATCATGGTTGGTGAGATCCGCGATAACGAGACAGCCAAAGTCGCGGTCCATACGGCCTTGACTGGTCATTTGGTATTGTCGACATTGCATACAAACTCCGCTATCGAGGCGATACCGAGGTTAGTCGACATGGGCGTGGACAATTACCTCTTGGCCTCGACTCTCCGGCTCATCATCGCTCAGAGACTCGTTCGGACGATGTGTCATGGATGCTTTTCTGAGGGCTGTGATCTATGCAGGAATTCGGGATATGTTGGTCGGTCAGTTATCGCGGAAGTGTGCGAGATAGATGCGGAAATGCGAGAGCTCATCTCGAATAGAGCTTCGACGTCGGTGCTGTATGAAAATGCCAAAGTCAATAGATTTTGCCCGATCGCAGAGGATGGGATGGAAAAGGTTGAATGGGGTATCACTACCAGAAGCGAAGTGTTCAGGGTATTAAATATATGATAGAAAAGTCAGTAAAAATATCCACGAAGAGTCGTCGGGGCGCTAGGTTCAAAAAGTGGAGTCGACGAGATCTGATCGTGTTTCTAGAACGATTGGAACTGTATCTCGCATCGGGACTAACGATAGATAAGGCACTACATCTGTCAGAGGAGGGTGTTACGGCCGCACACGGCGACGCACTATATTCTTTGAAACAGCATATCGAATCAGGGTCGACGCTGTCATCTGGACTGGTAAAATATCTAGGATTGTCTCAAACACTCTCGGGGGTCATCTCTCAAGGGGAGACTATCGGTGATCTCGCAGCAGCTATAAGGCTGACTCGAAACAGTATCGAGAAGCAAGATGAACTGATCAAAAAATGCGTATCGTCTATGGTCTATCCCTGTGTGATCGGCGGGTTTTGCGTTATTTTTGTTGTTGGACTGATCCGTGGTGTCATGCCGCAGATCGTGCCAATGCTGCAGGGCTTACACACGAAACTGCCCCTCTTGAGCCGAGTGACGATCTATTGTTCGAATGTGATCAGTAAATATGGTGCGTACGGTGGCATCGTCCTAGTATTGGTTGTGATCGCAACAGTAATTTGTTTTAGGAGGAATCTCTGGTTACGATTCGTGTCTCAGACTTTGCTCTCAAAGTTGCCACTGATCGGGCGGATGTTGACCAGCTATAACATCGTAGTATTTTTGAGATCCTTTGGTACTCTGGTTGATTCCGGTTTACCGATATCGGGAGCGTTCAGGAGTTCAGTGGAAACCATAACTTTTATCCCCATATATAAGTTGCTAGAGCCGCGCATCCAAGGACTTTCTGCAGGATTACCTCTCGACAAAGTCTTTGTTGGCGTACCGGCACCTCGATACATCGTCGCTCTCGCTGCTGCAGGTGAACTGTCTGGGACTCTGGGTAAGTCTCTGTTGCGTGCAGCGGATATTCTAGACCGCGATATAGAGCTCACTCTAAAACGTATGACCTCACTCATCGAACCGCTCATGATGATCGTCATGGGAGTATTTGTCGGGGCCATAGCCCTATCTATCCTCATGCCTATATATGATCTCTCAAAAACATTACAGCAATAAACCTAGATCGGACATGAAGACAGTTCACGGTATCATCTTGATCGATATATTGTTGGCTTTATCGTTGGGGTTCATGTTTATCATATCCTTGACGAGCATAACTGGCTATTCGCGGGACATATTCTACAAGGCGAGAGACAAGAGCGGGGAACTAGATGTATACGAGCAGAGGGCACTTACGAGCCATGATGCGTTTCACGGATTTTCAGTGAAACCATATGGCAATGACAGGGAGGAAGAAACATACTCGTCATCGTCGATCATGTTCACATCGATACGCGTCTTATCCGGCGGTAACATTGATTCTGTGGATCAACATGCTCTATGTTCTGTTGATTTTAGTGATGACAGCGTAATAGGTTCATATGAATGGCTGAGGAATCGGAATGAGAGTACTTCGACATATAGTCTGAATGTAAATGTCCGAACATATGATCTGCCATTGGCCCCAACAACGCCGATGACCGATCTGGAAGTGAGAGGTGATATAGCATATGTGTCAACTGATTCTAATGCCGCCGCTCTGCCAGATATCTATATATTCAAGTTGGGTGATAAAGAAAATGTGAAAATGGTTTCGTCATTGAATACTGGGCCGGGAATCGACAATTTCGCCATGGCGGGCAGTTTTATCTACGCAGCGGTACCATCCACTGTCGGTCAATTGCATGTCCTGAAACAAGATCCATCACATAACCTCTCATTACTCAGTCGATACCGGTTACTTTTGCCATATGCGACAGCAACGCCAGCTCTCGGGAGCAGTATCGCCTATGATGATGGAATAGTTTTTTTGGGAACAGAGAAGTGGGCTGGGGAGGAATTTCTCGCGATAGATATCGGGGATCCATTTACACCCGTCAAACTGTCCGGTGTCGAAATCGGCGGCAAGGTTGGCGATATATTCGTTCATGCAGGGAAGGCCTATGTGTCAGGGGCCGATCGACTGCAGTTGCGCTCGATCGACGTTCGAGATCCGTCGTCTCCACTCTTTCTGTCCGGGTTTAGCCCTAGCGGTTGGCAGAGACAAGAAGGCAAAACCTCATCTTTGTTCGAGGGAAGATTGGACTTTGGTCGTACTTCCGGTGGGTACAACATTGTTAGTGACGCAGAGGCGTTCACCTTTGCCAGATCGAGCCCGTTTGTTGATACTGATGTGAAGTCAGCAGATATATCGCAAGGGGTATACGGGATCATCTCTGACAGATTGCATGAGTTCATCATCACTCGCCAGGCTGGGAGAGAGTTCCAGATATATGATCATACGATGAGCGCCAGTTCGTCTCTCCAATTTTCTCTACCAACCTTACCACAAGCGATGACTTGTTATGGAAATAGAATCTATATTCTGTCGCATACTATCCCCGCGATATATGCCATCACCATCACTCGTAATTACACAAACATATGAATAATCATAGGGAATATTTCTGCAGTGGTTTGACTTTGATAGAAACTATCGTTTACGCCGCACTCCTATCCTTGTTTCTCTTTGGTTTTATCCAGTATGCCGTTGAAACAAATTACCAGAATATCGATCTTTCTCATGAAATCGATGATGCACAAAAAAAGTAAAGTAAATTGCGGTCAGAATCGAGGTTTTACCGCACTCGTATCGACGGTAATATTGGCGACTGGTGTTCTAGCGTTTAGTATTTCTACACTGGCTTCGTCTGTCATGTATGCTGACATGGTAGATCGCAGAGAGATTCGTATCCAGACTAGTCAGAATCTCGCGGCATGTCTCGATACTATTAGATTGATGATCGCACGCGACTATCATATGTCAGGTCTGTACACACTTAGCGAATTTGGCTGCTCGGTAAATATCATGAACGACTTCAATGGCAATCACTCTGTCGACGCGATATCGGAGTTGTCTCATATAAAGCAGATCAGTCATGTGAATATATGAGGATCAAAATACGTTCAAAATTAGTTGTTACTTTGGTTTTAATAGGAGCCGTAGTTGCTATGGTCGGTAGTTATGTTTGGAGACAGGAACATCGTCAAAGGGTGCTTGAAATCTATGTATTCGCGCTCGATAGTGGCAGGTCGATCTTTATCCGAACACCAGAAGATCGGAGGATTATCGTCGACGGTGGAGCGAACAGAGATGTAGTACGAGAGGTAACACGTATTCTTCCGTTCTATACTAGGAGAATTGACGCGCTCATCGCGACGAATACGGAAGGAAAGAATGTTGCCGGTCTGATCGATGTGCTAGAGCGGTACGACGTCGAAAGAGTCTATGTTCCGAGGATTTCTGTACTATCGTTAGGTCTATCCAGTTCAACAGATGAGATCTATGATACTTTTCTCGAACGAGTCAAAGCTGCTGGTCTCAGGATGGATGAAGTTGGTGAAGGTGACACGATCGATCTCGATCCAAAGGTTAATGCTTCAGTGATATTTCCAGCTCGCGACAAGATTTTCAGATATTCCAAGGCGAGCCCACCAGAATTGTTACTGAATATTTCGTATGGAGAAACTTCTGTGATGTTATTGGGCAATGCTAGCGCAAAAGTACAGAAATATCTGGCATCGACAACTGGGCTAACCGTTCATACGATTGGCGCATTGATCGTTTCCCACAGTGCATTACCGGCAAATATCTCAGAAAAGTTGATCAGTCGACTGAGACCACGATATTTAGTCTATTCAAAAACGACAAGTTTGGCGCTATCGACTAAACCAAAAAAACCTGTGGTTGACCCATTTGAGTACATACCAACAGATCACAAATTGAATATAAAAAAAGAGGGGACTACCCACTTTGTTTCTGACGGCGCGGATCTTCGCCTCGTTCCGTGAGGGCTAGATGAGGCCGGCTTTCTTCAAGGTCTTGAAGGCGCCATTCTTCTCGATAGTGCGGAGTCCGCGCGCAGTGACGTTGATGACTACGGTTTTCTTGAGTTCGGCGACATAGACACGCTTTTTTTGGAGGTTCGGGTATTTACGTATTGCGCCACAAGGGTTAAATTGGGTTGCGCGAGTTCTATTGGAGTATCTACCCCCCATGACGGACGTCTTTCCTGTGATTGCGCATGTTTTGGCCATAAATGTAATGTGAGTCGTATGGTATCATAGTGAATGTAAAATGTAAAATGATTACCTTCCTCCCCATCATCATCCTCATATTTTCTGTCATCATACATGAAGTCTCCCACGGCTACATGGCTGATCACCTGGGTGATCCGACGGCTAGGTTACAGGGGCGACTCACTTTGAATCCATTGAAGCATATTGATCCAGTCGGCTCTATCATCGTCCCGATCATCACTTCTCTCGCTGGTTTTACATTTGGTTGGGCAAAACCTGTACCGTACAATCCATATAATCTGAAAGATGGTCGTCGTGGAGAATTCTTGATCGCGATCGCTGGACCACTGTCCAACTTGTCTTTGGCTATCATTTTTGGATTATTAACCAGATTTCTTCTGAGTAGTACCGGCACGATTACGCCTTTCATAGAATTTATCTCATATATAGTGATCATCAATATCGTGCTCACAGTATTTAACTTGGTACCGATACCACCATTGGATGGTTCCAAGTTGTTGTTAGCTTTTTTGCCAAATCAATATGGGCGAATACGTTTTATCCTAGAAAGATATGGACCAGTTTTCGCCCTTATTTTTATTATATTTATCTGGCAGATAATATCACCAGTCGTTCCATATATATTCAGTCTGATCATTGGTGTGGGGATGTAGGGTGTGAGGGGTTTATCCTACATGAATTGTTCAAGCCAGGGAACATAGTTGACAGGATTTGATTTATAAGTATGATTGACCATGGTAACGATGCTGCCATAGCAAAGGGGACGCCGGGCTTTGACCAAAGACCGCGCAATAGAGTCAGAGCTCGGCGTCACCCAGCTATGTCCAACAGTTTTATGCGATTTCGAAGAGGTGGAACCTCTCTGTCTCTTTCGAAACATCGGCGTCCATGACCCTTCTTCGTTGGTATGCCGATGCTCAACCTACGCTGGTTGAGGTGGGGAGGGTTCTGTCGGAATGTTATCTACCGACAGGGCTCTCCTCTTTTTTATTGTGCGTAGGTGTGTTGTTGGTGTGTTGTTGTTTTCGACCTGTACTTTTAGATATGGTAAGATGTAACTGTTTGAAGAAGAATTTTACTTTTGCCGCTACGTCATTGTAGAGGGAAATGTAAGTCATAGTTCAGGCCCTTTGAAGGGGCCTTTACTATTGTATATGAAAACAAGGAGAAAAAGGAGTTTCGTAATTCACAGTATAATATCAATAGGTAAATTGTCGAGTCTTTTTGACAGGAATAAAGGCAGGGACAACCTCACAATATTTTTTATATTCGTCTCCAAATTGTTCCTCCATTTCTTTTTCCTCTCTGAAGGCAAGGCGGGTATACATAAATACCAAAACCGGAAACATGATCAGCGTGAGCAGGGTCGGCCATTGCAAAAGGAATCCAACCATAACAAAGATAAACCCGATGTATTGCGGATGACGGACGTAACTGTATGCACTGGTTGTGGCCAGCGTGTGATCCTGTTGGGATTTATAGAGAACTCGCCATGCGCTTGCGATGATGAGAAATCCGGCAAGGATGACCAGGTTGCTTATAATGTGCAGGATGTTGAAATGTGGATCGCCCTTGAGTCCGAGCAGAGTCTCCCACAGGTGACCGTTGTTGTGAGTGAGCCAATCGACGTTCGGGAAATATTTTGTCAGCACGCCGGAAAAAAGATAAATCGTCAGCGGGAAGCCGTACATCTCGGTAAAGAGTGCAACAATAAACGCCGAAAAAGCCCCGAATGATCTCCAGTCTCTTTTTGTCTTAGGTTTTGTGAAGCTGAATGCGAACATGAGAAAAATTGCCGTATTCAAGATCACTAACCACCATAATCCATAATCTCCTGTTTCCATAAAATTAATGTTTAAGCTGCTAATTTAGATTCAACCCTTTTAAGAAGCACTGCATTTGTGGCAACGATTATCGAGGAGGCGGACATAAGCAAAGCGGCAAATTCTGGACGAAGCGATATGCCGAAGCTGCTATAAAAAGCTCCGGCCGCTACTGGAATGGCCAGCAAGTTATAGATCGCCGCCCAGAAAAGATTCTGCTTCATTTTTACGACCGTTGCTTTGCTCAAGCGAATTGCGGACACAATGTCATACGGGTCCGATTTCATGAGAACAATATTGCCGGTCTCAATTGCCACATCTGTCCCGGCACCAATGGCAATGCCGATATCAGCTTGTGCCAACGCCGGTGCATCATTGATGCCATCACCTACCATTGCCACAAATTTGCCTTCGTCCTGAAGCTTCTTTACATATTTAGCCTTATCTTCCGGAAGAACTCCGGCAAATATTCTATCGATACCAAGATCATTACCAACTGCCTCGGCTACTTTTTTATGATCGCCGGTGATCATGACA
>JANXZK010000011.1 GCA_025355565.1 bacterium | reverse complement strand
TGTGCAGCCGCTTGGATTTGAGCTGCGGTCATCTGTTGTGTCGTACTCCCTGTAGTATTTGCATTCTGTGTAAGAAGACTGTAATACGATCCTGGTCTGTATGGTCTCTCTCCTGCCCTCGACGTTGCTCTCGTTGATGTTGCACTCTGTAGAGTACAGACATACCCGGTTGGACAAGTTATTGCTGTCGGTGTCACTGGTCTGATTCTGCAAATGAAGTTCGCTGGACAGATCTGTCCATCAGGCATAGTGGTTTCGGCATTTACTTGTCCGAATGTGGAAAAAGTAAAGATCGCCATGAAAATGACCCCTGATACGACTGAACTTACGATGGTTATAGTTTTTTTCATATATTGATATTAGAGATTATAAAAATACCTGTTTGTTGACAGGCTTATTGTATCACGAAACTTTGAATCACGAAATTCCTCCACGCCCGTTGATAACATATAAAGTGACGCGAGAATTGCACTGGGTTAGTGCACAGTTGACAGTAGATTAACGTCTGAAAACATGAACAATCGACGGCGTTCGCACCATGTGCAAGACTATGTCCGCCCTCTAGGATTCGAACCTAGGACCCCAGAGGTATAAGCTCTGTGCTCTAACCAACTGAGCTAAGGGCGGACATAGTTTTTCAAAGGTACTCATTTGTCGCTATAGGCTCTGTGCTGTAATTATTGATGTCAGCCAGAAACTGGCAAGCTACCTTCTTTCTTCTTCACTATTATACCTTGTGACGCGATCAGAAGCTCATATTCCTCTCTCTCGATGGTCTCTGTTTCAACCAACCTTTTGGCGACAGCATCAAAAGCATTCTTGTGCTCACCCAATGTTTTTTCTGCCAGAGCACGCGCATCCATCATGATACGTGAGACCTCAGAATCTATCTCAGCCGCAACCTTCTCCGAATATTCCCTGTCAGAGACCCCCATGCCAAAGAGGACCTTGCCTTGAGCACTCTCGAGTGCAACTGGACCGATCTTTTCCGACATGCCGTATCGAGTAACCATATCACGAGCGAGAGCTGTGGCAACTTGCAGATCATTCGAGGCTCCAGTCGTCATATCCCCAAAGATCATCCTTTCGGCGACATAACCACCGAGCGATACCGCGATATCATCCAGAAATTCCCGTCGTGATTGCAGTCTCCTTTCCTCAAAAGGCAATTTCAATGTATAACCAGCCGCACGACCTCGGGAGATGATGGAAATCTTGTGGACTGGATCAGAATACGGCAAAACTGATGAGATGATCGCGTGCCCGGCCTCATGATATGCAGTGATCTCTTTTTCTTTGACCGACAGGACATGACTGCGACGCTCAGGACCGAGCATAACTTTCTCTATCGAGCGCATGAGATCGAACTGGCCGATCTTCGTTCGATTCTCTCGCGCCGCTAATATCGCCGCTTCATTCATCAGACTTGCCAAGTCCGCACCAGAGAAGCCAGGTGTTCTCTCTGCCACGATCTTCATATTCACATCTTCGGCTCGCTGTTTCTTGCTCGAATGTATCCCGAGTATCTCCTCGCGGTCTGCCCTATCAGGCAAGTCGATGACCACGCGTCGATCAAATCTGCCAGGACGCAGGAGTGCCGGATCCAGGACATCAGGTCTATTTGTTGCCGCCATCACGATCACTTTTTCATTTGGTTCGAATCCGTCCATTTCGACTAGTATCTGATTTAACGTCTGCTCACGTTCATCATTACCACCACCCATTCCTGATCCACGCGCTCGACCGACAGCATCGATCTCATCGACGAACACGATAGATGGCGAAGCATCTTTGGCCATCTTGAATAGATCCCTCACTCGAGAGGCACCGACGCCGACGAACATCTCCACGAATTCTGATCCGGATATTGAGAAAAAGGCCACGTTCGCCTCACCTGCGACCGCACGTGCGAGTAGTGTTTTACCTGTTCCAGGTGCCCCCATGAGTATCACACCTTTTGGAATCTCCGCGCCGATATCGATAAATTTCTTTGGATTCTTGAGAAAATCCACGATTTCCAATAGTTCTTGCTTGGCCTCCTTCGCTCCCGCGACATCTTTGAACGTGACCTTTTGTTTTGTGTCATTTGGCAGAGTGATACGAGCTTTGGATTGACCAAATGAGATCGCTTGCATACCAGCGCCGCGGACTTGTCTCGATATCATCCAGATAAATATCGCCAAAAATATGAGCGGCACGAGGAACGGCGCGATCTCTCCCACGACATACCAGAAGCCGCTAGGGCTCTCGATGGTGATCGTCGTCGAAGCGAGAACCGCCGATGAGACTCCCAGCCTCGAGAGGCTTTCTGTGATCGATGAATCCGCTTCTTTTTGCGTAGTCATGACAGACTTGTCGACATAAACCGCGATGATCTTGTCCCCTTGGACATCGAGCGAGGTCACCTTACCTTTTTGCACATCCTGAGCGATCGATGAGAGTGAAGTCGCTGTGGTATTGGTCGATTTCGAAGAATATTGAGAATACAGGCCACCGAGCAATAGAAATACCAATATTACGATCGCGATGATATTCAAAAAACTCATCTTTGGCGTACCAGAACTACCGATTTTTCCAGAGATTTTCTTGCCAGATTTTTTACCATTATTAGATAATCTAGTGTTTTTTTGATTGAAATTTGTGCTATTTTCAGCCATATCCCCATGATGCCATAAAAATAGAATAAATGAAAGAAAAATAAAATCTTGTAAAATCTAATTTACAAAAAAGGACCCTGCATGGATCCTCTGAAACTGATCGGACTCACTATGGCACAGTCATGATTCGCTCGATAGCGCTTGCTTGATATGCCAAGTGATGAGCTCTGATAGTGATACTTTCCGCTCTAAGATGAGAGCGGCGAGCCTAAGCCTCCCAAATTGGCGACGGTAATCATTTTCCCGCACTCTTCCTGGACCACAAGCTGGACATTCCGCATTTTCCCAGCACCGGAACCACGGAAGCGAACTACCTGGATTGACCAACCACTCTGCAAGGTAGATATTCCACCAGTGATTCTTCGCCATGATCCGCGGCTGACGAGTCGGGTAATCCTGCTCAGGACCAGACTCAACTTCTGATAACGGAGTACTCTTCCTGTACTCTCGCTTGCGACGTCTCTTGATTCCATCCTTCAGGCAATGAGGACAGAACCTCGACGTCCCTCCTTCGACCTTGGTCGGACCAGATGGATCGAAAGATCTCCATCCTGTGCGAGGCCCGGTTGAACAGTCTATCCTGAGACCGTTGTTGTCCTTGCTGATATCGGTATTTAGCATACTTCGCCTTTGGTTGATCTTTGATTCGTTGTTGGGACAGGGACATCACAGCCATCTCGTTCAGGCATCCATTTCTTCGACAAGATCTCCGGGATCTTCTCCTCTGTCCCCGAACTAAGTCTCGATAACAAACTGCGAGGAATGCTCGATTCCTGATAGATAAAACTGCTAGCTCTAAATAATGATTTCATAGTTCACTCACTCCAAAATTACGTTAGCATTAAATGCAAACGTAGTCAATGGATTACACGGACCGAAATACATCGAGACAGTTACTATTGAGCTCTAATCTGCACCGCCAGCAATGGCGGTTTCTGCTTCATTGACGCAAAAGAGATTGATGAGAAAGAGTCGGCTTTGGAAAAGAAAACATACGCCAAGCGGAAAGAAGAACGTGAGGCCGATATTGAAAACTATACGGAACGTGCCGGCAAAGCTAAGGTCCCGTCAGTGATTGCTCAATACGAAAAGAAAATTGAGAAGTTGGCGGCCGAGCTTGAGCAATTGGAGTCAGATGGTCTTGCCGAGTACGACTACGGCGTACCTTATCGAACACCAAAATATACAGTCCTTAAAATGGTTTTAGAGGAAATTGAGTAGTGAGGATACCTGTGCAATGAGCAAGAGACCCTAAATATATATCATTACATTTTTGTGGCGCCGCCTTGCAGGCGGCATCCTACAAAAATATAGTCGCTACGCTCCTTATTTTTGTGGAGATTAGTGAATGAAGTTGGAACCTGTTTCAGGGATACCCTTCTCCAATGTTAACGATGTTAATGACATTAATTATCTGATACACATTTTATGAAAAAATATGAAGTACACGTAAAAAAGATTTCCGAAGGTTACATAATCGTAGAAGCTGAAAACCAAAAGAAGGCGGAACAGATTGCTTTGTTGAAGTGCTATAAGGGAAGTGCTATCATCAGTGATGATATAAAAATCGAAACTGCATCAGTAAGGAAATTAGAACCGTTGGGTTTTAGATGCAAGTAGGATTCCATTTTGGGTGAATGACGATATATACTTGTACGCTAGAAGAAGTAATTTCTTTTTGAGAAGAAATTAAAAGAACTATCGAATCTATTCAATAAATACATATGGAAAATAGTTTGAAGACATGGAATATAACAAGCGTCGGTAGACCAATTGTTAGTGACTCCAGCTGGACAATCGAAAATATTGAGGCGGGTTTTGAACAATATTTTATTGAATACGGCCATTATCCTAATTCAAGAGAACTTGATGAATATAAGTACTTACCGACAAGAAGATATATAGAAAGGAACTTCGGAGGAATTCAGACAATAAGAAAGACTTTGCGATTAAAACACGAAATCACTGATAATCATCGTGGCAAAGGAAGAAGTGACATCGCTCAGATGGCTTTTTTGCGAGCTAACAAGTACGAAGAAGAATACTATGATTTCCTCATTAAACGGATACCCCCTGTTTTTGTACATGAACATAAGGTCATGAGAAATAACGGAGACAAAACAGATACTGATTTTTTTATTTACACATCAGAAATAAATGGGTTTGCGATAGATCTTTTCTTTGCTCGCGATCTTGATAGTCTTCGTGGCCAAATAAACATTAAATTGCCAAAATACCAACATCTGGAATGCAACGTTTATTTCATATCCGTGAATAAAACCATCTCTCAAGATGACATCGAAAAGTTAATATCAGCAAAGAAAACGCCTTTTCCTACTAACATATTTGTTTACGAAATTGACACTTTTAATAACAAAATTCTACCCAATCTTATCAAATCAGAGATACAACTTACAAATATATTGAAGCAAGCGTAAGTATATCTTGAGTAATAGATTTTGGACTTAAATGTGATTATAATGGTTCTCCCGTATCATCAACCATTTTTTGAAATTGGCACCGATAAAAAAGGTTCATAGACTTTACTACCCTCTACATACCCCCTTTCATCAATCTTATTAATAACTAATTTGCATGCTTTCTTAAAATCGGAAAATAGAATGTCAACATTAAGATCAAGCCCTTTCTCGTTATCACCATAAGTGAATGTGTGCAAATTTTCAGTACTATGACGATTTTCCCCCAATCCTAAACCAATAACAGGCGCAAATACATGTGCCATACCACATCGTAATTTCTTATATAATATTTCATTTTCCTTTTCATAAATAGGACCGAGAAGACGAAGACCTGCATGAAATCTACTTTCGCTACATCTCTTTTTATGCCAAGGAAACGAATCTTCACACGCACCAAGGTATTCGATTCCAATCGAAATTAGAATAAATAATTCATAAGGATAACCGTGTTGTCCTGAGGGTAACATTGACTCAAGTGTTCCAATCAGAGTCCCTCTTATAAATTCAACTGGATATTTGTTCTCCATATACTCGTAGTAGATACTAAATAAAGGGTACCAAAATGTCAAAGATCGAGACGATAATTTTAGAGTGACTTAAAGCGCTAGACTTTATGTCTTCTTGAAATGAAATAGCGGTAGACGTATGAAATACCAGTCAAACAGCTCAGATTTTGACTATACGAATATATACACAAACTCATAAATTATTCTTCTTAAGAACAAAAAGCGGCGGCCAATACCGCCCAAAGGCGCCCCTTTGCGAAGAGGTCTCGTAACCGCTTTTATATAATTATACCTTACAACCAATCTGATATTCATCTGTTTCCAGATCAAAATTCCTTGTTAATTTCCTGCTTCTCAGGAGATATTAACTGTTATACCACTGTTCAACAGTCAAAAACAAAGACCTGCCCCTAGGGCGAGATGTGACTCGACTACTGCATTCTATGCTGTTATCAGCATACCCACAATTTCTTCTGTACATTGATATATGAAGAGTATAGAGTCATCCAACTTTACACAATCAGGGGCTACTGAGAGGTTAGAGTCCCTGCCAGAATGTTTCTAGATGACTTTGACAATGACTTAATGAGAGGACAACTCAGACTATTTAATTACTAAGGTGCTGCAAGAATTGTGACACTATTACCCATTATTGAGGGTGTCCAATTGGGGTCGTTGGATTAATAATAATCTGTCATACAAAAGCTGCTATTAGCAAATTCTAACTTCTGACAATATTTATCACCCGATGAACATTCACAAACATATCGTCCGGTCAAATCGGAAGTATCAGTGACATCGATATATTGACGACATTGCGTTGATAGCAGAATGACGCCGTCCAGTATTGGGATTCATGTAATTTTCTATCCACCACAAGACACATCATTCCAATTCGAACCAGATATGCAACAACCTGCACGTAATCCTGTTCCCACTGAATAACCTTGTGGACAGGTTTGTGGAACAACATTCGAGGAGTTATTAGAACTATTGGTAACGGCGTTAGTTATAGTAATTATTTTTCCTTGTACTGAACCGTCAACATTTATTTGTTTGTTTCCTGAATCAGTCACAGTAATGTTTGATACCGAAGCCGATATCACCAAAGAACCGACGTCTTTTATACCTGATGCATCGATTTTAATCGTAAATACCTGAGTGCCAACAGTGGTTGGATAAATGTCATCAACATTGAATATGGCCATTCCGTTACTAACAATCGCAGTTGCTATCGGGTCTTTACTATAAACTCCATAAAGATACGCTTTGGTGATAGTACCCTGTCCTGAGCTTGTGATATTAAGATTTACAGTATGAAGATGAAAACTGCTGTCTGCATTACTTAACGGACTGACATCAAAGATCAGAACAGGCAGACCCTGATACTGACCATTCGTAGTGCTTACTGATTTTGCTTGAGGATTACTATAGTCTAACGAAAGGTTGATTCTACCTGGTAAAGTTATCTGGGTATTCTGGTTTTGTGCTGCAAGTTGATTCGTACAAATATTGTATTTGTTTTGTATGGCCGATATTTGCGTATTTAGATTAGTTATTTGAGCATTCAGATTAGCAATCTGAACATCTGAACTATTATCATGCACCGTCTGTGTCACAATCTTTGTCTGAATGACGGGCACCTGTTTTGTTGTACTTGCCAATTGAGTGTTAAGATTGGATATCTCCTCGTCCTTCGACATAATGACGGAATTCAAATAGGTAATTCTGTCCGAAGGCGATGCCTGTCTGTCAGTCTCAGTAACATCCTGACTATTGGTTTGACCTCCAAACCATGACACAGGATTCCACCAAATTGCATGAGTCACTAACGGAATCGTAATTACAGCAATTGTAGACAAGATTGTGATATATTTTTTCATAACTTTTTGATTGATAATTGATTAATATTCGTAGGAATTTTGCGTTTGAAATCTACTGTGAATCGCACCACTTCATGCCGCAGATACTCGACCTACCACCATTGATTGAATTCCACTGGTCTTCTGTGACGAAAATAACATCTCTCAAACCATGCTCACTAAAATTGTCTCCGCTCCTACTTATTTGTGTCGCTGTTAATATACCACCAGGCATTTTAAAGAAACTGCCGTCACCACAACTCCAATGTTGATTATCTTGGATAGTACAATTTTTAAGTTGAGTAACATCCGTCACATCAGGAGACGTCTCCATAACCTGTCCTTTAGCAGAATCTACGGTAAATACTTGCCTCTCCAATGCTTCTGAGTGATTGCAGTTCACGAAACCTGGTTCCGTTGGCAGATTCGTCGCCCAATCAGTACACTGGATGGGGTACAAAGTAATTGAATTCTGACTCTGACTTAACCCGACAAAAATAAAAACGACGATAATTACTACCAGCACCCAAATCCATACCCTTCTTTTCTTTCTAGGTTCCTTACTGGATTCTGTGACAGCATCTTCCGTCTCCTCATCAGTATCTTTATTCTCATCTGTCATAACTGACTCACCACATCCTTTACAGAATTTTGCATCATCCGAAATATGTTCCCCACATTTTTTACAATACATAGAATTGAAGGTTAATTATAATGATTGATTATATTAGGACGACTTCAGATGTAAATTCTTCCCTCCAGTCCCATTGAATATGTCATAGATGATGGATTTATCATCTCTATAGGAGACTATGGTCCTAGCGAGGTTTGAGTGCTTCTCAGCAAGGTATACGAGGTAGCCGAGGCCGTTAATAACCATGCTTGTGGCATTTTTATTGATTTCTTCTGCTATTTGTCTATGTTTGGTCATGTGAGATGACCTAGTGGTGTACATAAAGCCCGCCACTAGGAAGCTCCGAAGAGCTCTATATAGGTTTCCCTATACAACGTTCAGCACGCCCTAAATGACGGGTTTAATATGCTGAACGATTTTCAACCTTGCCTTTTTAGGGGATTAGGTCCTTGTATTTGGTTGTAAGTCCATGATAGCTCTTTACTCTGTAATTGTCATTATGCGCTACAATACGTCCCAGATGTTAGGTTTTATGTCTGGAAAGAAGAGAAAGTCAGGGCGTATAGGAATTATCATACTTGACATCTGATTCAATGGGGACGAATATAGACGTATGGATATACGTCTTCAAATATATTGCGTATCTTGCGGATCACCTAGTCAAAAAATACGGAAAAGTGGAAGTAGACTAGCTTGCCACAAGTGCAGCTGTGTATTCACAATCGATAGCAGATTGGACTCAGATGAGATGACCCTTAAGATGACAAGATATTCGGGGAAAACTATCGTCGATAATTCCTTAGAAGATGGCTCGTATCCGGCGATATTCTGCGTATTTTGCGGTAAAGGGGGCAGAACGAAATTACTTGAACCAAAAAGTGAGTATAGATTCCAGTGTCAAAATCGAAAGTGTTCAAAAATTTTTCACCCCGTTTCTGGTGATGCATTGGATGAACAGCCCAATGAAGAAACCGATAATGCAGACGAAGCAATTGATAATAAATATGATATCACACATGGAAAATGATCGGCTTGATTTGTTTCTTCCAATCTGCTATAATACACACGTTATCAGTTAATCAAGTTCCTTTTAAACTCAGATTCGTGATGGACAGGCAGGCTGTTGTCCTGCCCCTTGTAAACCAAGGAAGTCCTCATCTGCATGTCGATGGGCAGAACGGCTGATGTCCGTTCACCTTCTTTAGGAAAGTCCTCAATTGCTTATAAGCTTTTTGCTTGTGAGTGGTTGAGGGCTTTTTATTTATGTGACACAAAAACAAATTGATATGTTCATTGAAATCTACATAGAGGAGTTCGGTAGCGATATTAAGAAGGAAGAAGCTGCCGAGACGACATCGTGGTTGATTCGACTATACCAGTCAATTTTCGGCGATCCGCTTGATTACAAGAATAACAATAAGTAATATGAAGGAACAAGATAAAAAGTATATATTTTCCAAGGTGTTTTGCAATGGAGACATTGTGGAAACGGTTTACAATCCAGAAACTTACGAGACCAATTTTCTGGTTTATCATGGAGATGGTGAGCCAAAATTCGAAGATAAATACAGCAATGAAAAGGAAGGCGACTTCTTCCCTGTACCAGCGTCGAATCATCTAATCCTAAAGCAGTTTATACAGTTAGCCTCAGGATTCAAACAATATGCAGGCAACAGTCAACTATTTCAGGAGGTGAGAGATTTCATAGCCCAATACATGAAATTACCCGATAGTTTTCTAACGATTGCCGCAGTATATGTATTCCTTACATGGACATACGACTGTTTCTCGGCACTCGGCTACCTTCGAGTTATCGGTACATTCGGTACGGGTAAAAGCAGGTTCCTACAGATCATGAACCGCCTTTGCTACAGGTCGTTCGCTGCAAGCGGTGTGATATCCAACTCTGCGGTGTTTCGGACTAACGACTTCATCCAAGGCACAATGCTCATGGATGAAGCAGATTATAAGAACTCAGACATGTCGTCCCAGATAGTTAAGAACTTGAATTCAGGCCATACAAAAAATAGTCCTGCTGTTCGTATGAGACCAAATGCCAATGAAACTACTTGGATAACCGAGGCATTCAATGTCTTTGGTCCAAAGATTCTGGCTTCGAGGGAAAGGTTTGAAGATGAAGCGTTGGAATCAAGATGTCTCACGGTACAATTATTACCATTGAGAAACATCAAGCGGCCTATTCACTTAACAAATGAGTTTGAAGCAAAGGCTGCGGAACTCAGGAACAAACTCATGTCCTTCAGATTTGACCACCGAAATAAGATTATTGCCGATGAGGACACCCTCGAAGGGATTGAGTTCCCACGACTCCAACAAAGTGCATTAGCTCTGACGACGGTCGCCAAAATACTAGGCGACGATGTTCTGTCAGAAGTGCTGAAATTCTTACGCTCCTATGAAAGAGAACTCACCTTAGTACAGCGTCAGGACATCAAGGCGGACATCCTCGAATGCATATTAGGCCTTGTCAAAAACAATAGCACTACCACTCACAACAAGATGTACATGCTGGATATCAGCAGAGAGTTTGACCGCCGATACTACAACGAGTACGACGATAGTCACGGCAAACACTATGGCGCAGAAAACGGTGCATCCTCTTACAAAAGTGGAGCGATATCAGCCAAGCGTGTCGGGACTTATGTCGAAAAGTTAGGTATCAGAAAGGCTCATGACGGCGGTGGCTTCTATATTCCACTTCCTCAAGAAATAAACACTCTGGAAGCCCTTGCTGACAGGTATGGTTTGGAAAAACCCATTTGGGCACCAAAACACAGCAAGAACAACCTCGAACTACCCCTAAATGGCGGGTCAGACACAATAAACCCCGAAGACATTCCCTTCTAAACATTAACAACATTAATATTGTTAACTTCATTGGGTATGCCTGCGGCTTTTATGGCCACAGCATACCCTTAGATGTTAACTGAAAAGTGTACATTACTATACAATATTATATAATAATGGTGTAATCATTATGAAAAACTTACAAGAAAAGGAAATCAGATATGTTATCTATGCTCGTCGGTCGGTTGAAAAGACGGGTAAGGAAGACAAGGTCGCTTCAATCGAATCTCAAATCAAGGAGGTCAAAGAGATGGCCGAAAAGGAAAGTTTAAGAGTTATAGGAACATTCCAAGAAGCCAAGTCGGCCAAAGAACCATATAGGCGTGAACAATTCCAAAAGATGATAGATACGATACAGAAAGGCAAAGCCGACGGTATTCTCTGTTGGAAGATTGATCGATTAGCACGAAATGCCGTAGATGAAGGAACTGTTAAATATCTGCTACAGAAAGGGATTATTAAGCATATCAAGGCAACTGATAGAGATTGGCGGTCTGATGACAACGCATTACTTGCGGCTGTTGAGTTCGGAGTTGCTACCCAATATTCCCGTGACCTTTCCAAGCACATCAAAAGAGGCTTGAGAGCCAGACTGGAATCAGGCGTTAGGCCGAGCATCGCCCCTGTCGGATACAAGAACAGCAAATACCACGAGAAAGGAAAAGAGGAAATCTTGGTTGATGAGGAAAGATTCCCAATCGTACGAAAACTATTTGACCTTGCTTTAACTACCGCCTACTCCCCCCTCAAATTGACAAAGATAGCCAACGAACAACTGGGACTTACTACAAGAACTGGAAAGAAGTCGGGAATCTCCAAAAGCAACATATACAGAATACTTACAGATCCTTTCTACTATGGTGTATTCGAGTACCCTGTCGGTTCAGGCAATTGGTACAAAGGAATACACAAGCCCATTATCACCAAAGCCGAGTATGACAAAATCCAATACTTCTTAAGCAGAGGACATGCACCCAGACCAAAGACACACTTCTTTGCCTATACAGGACTCATGAAATGCGGAGAATGCGGTGCGGCCATAACGGCTCAGGAGAAGATAAAGATTCAGCAAAATGGAAATGTTCACCGGTATGTCTACTATGGATGCACGAAACGGATTGATGCCAACTGTAAACAGAAAAACATCCGAGAGGAAGTCCTGGAAAAGGAAATCAATGAATTTCTACAAAGGCTGGAAATGCCCAAAGTATTCCATGACTGGGCTATCGAAACCTTGAAAGAGATTCACGAACAAGAAAAGAATAGTAGAGATTCCCTTATACTAAGGAAACAACATGAGTATAATTCCATTACCTTCCAATTGGATAAATTGCTTGAATTAAGGATGGCAGATGAAATAAGCCCTGAAGATTACAAAAGAAAGAAAAGTGAATTGGAAAAGCAGGAGGTCGAGCTTTCCTCATTCTTAGGAGACTTGAACGCCAGAATCAATAACTGGATTGTCGAGATTGAAAAATGCATGGATTTTGCCGCAAAAGCCAGAACTGAGTTTGAAAAAGGAGACGCTGAACGCAGGAAGGAGATACTTACCGTTTTAGGTTGGAACCACATCTTAAAAGATGGAAAACTCAATATATTACCCACAAAACAGCTATCTACCCTTGAGAAAGCTGTAATGTTCGCAAAGACTGTTTCAGGTCGGTTGGAACCTCCGAATAGTGAGGCGGAGCAAGGACGGATTAAACAGAAGTACCAAGAAAATGAAGAAATGTGGAGATGGGCGGAATCGAACCGCCGTGCAATCAATGTTTATCGAACGAATCTACGGTGTTAGCAAGCTTTACATCGCCCGAAGGCGATTTGAGAGTGTCGTCCGAGAAAGCGTGCAAAACGCGACACTCCGATCTCTATTTTTCGGACGATGTGTTGAGAAGACACACTGCCCTACATCCAAGTTATTACGCCCACACTATAGTCAGGATCCCTACAGAAGGACGGCCTCGTTAAACGAGAGCGAATGCAAAGTCCTTTGCTCCGAAATACGGAGAAACGGTTGATTTAGCATTTGAGTTTTCCATCAGATTTACGAGTTAATGGTGCTCGCACCGCACGAACGGAAACGGCTGATTGTCTATGCCGATCATCCCCAAGTTTGCAGAGCAAATTTGTCCTGAGACCCGAACGAACGTGAGGCTCGAAGGACATTACTCTGATTTTTCAACGATCACTAAACTCCCTCCTCACCGATCGATCCACTTCTCGTCTCTTTGTCACCTCCCTCTTGTCATACTTCTTTTTACCTCTTACGACGGCAACGGAGATCTTGATGAGGTTATTTTTATTATATATGGAAACTGGCACTATTGTCAAGCCACGATCCGTCTCTGTTCCGGCCAATTTCGCCATATCCTTCTTGGTTATAAGGAGTCGGCGATTTCTACGGGGCTCATAGTCTTTCGGAGTGTTCTTTTCCTGATATGGGGGAATGAGCATGTTCATGACGAAAGCTTCCCCACCGCGTATGAGGACGTATGCGCCATCGAGAGAACCCTGACTGTTCTTGAGTGATTTCACTTCGAATCCGAACAACTCAACACCAGCCTCGTATTTCTCGAGGACTTCGTGGTCAAAATATACCTTCTTATTATCTATATACGTCGTCATAACTCTGATATCGTAACATAAATCATAGCTTTTTTGCTGATTCTATAATTTTGTCAACTTTGCCTCAACCAATTTTCCATGTACACTATTCTCAATGTCCACCACAGCACCAGTTCCCACCCAATGGAAACTATTTTACGCCAACGAAGAAGCTTGGTACTCCATGCTCACGGACTGCGCTCGCGCAGAAAAGTCCATCGTTCTCGAGCAATTCATCTTTGTAAACGATGAATTCGGTCAAAAGCTTATCAAGATATGCGCCGAGAGAGCCGCCGCCGGTGTATCCGTCCGATTCCTATGGGATGCGGCTGGTAGTTTCACTTTTTTCGGTACTGGCATAATCGACGATCTAAAGAACAAAGGTATTGAGCTCCTGTTTTGGAGGACACTCATTCCGTCCTATTTCAAAGTACCGAATTTCCGATCTTGGTATCTCCGTAACCATCGTCGCACAGTCGTCATAGATGAGAAAGTCGGCTACACGGGCAGTATATGTGTGAGCGACGCGATGAAGGGCTGGCGTGATACCAACGTCAGGATCGAAGGTAGAGTCGTAAAGGAAATGAAGAATGCTTTCGAGCGCATGTGGGGGAGAGCTCAAAAGAGTCGTGATCTGCCTATGAGGAGACATGCTCGTGATGGAGAATTCCGATATATCACCAACTACCCCGCTCCAGGTAAGAGACATATTTACAGAGAATTGATCGAGGCGATCCGTGAAGCACGCCATTACATCTATATAACCACACCGTATTTCATCCCGACACACCGCCTAGCACGAACATTGAGAGCCGCCGCCGAGAGAGGTGTCGATGTGCGCATCATCATTCCTGAAAAGTCTGACCATCTAGCTGTCGACCTCGGTGCCCGTGCATTCTTCCATATGCTCCTAGAATCCGGCGTACGCATATTCCTATTCGCAGGTAACATGATTCACAGCAAATCAACAGTGATAGACGGCACATGGGCATCTGTAGGCTCGATGAATCTAGACTCTGTCAGTCTGCTCTACAATTTTGAGGCAAATATCGTCACGACGAACTCATCATTTGCTGAAGAACTCTCTGCTCATTTCGTTCGTGACATTGCCGAAACTCGAGAAATCCTCTGGAAAGACTGGAAAAACCGTTTTTTTATCGAGAAAATACCTGAGATATTGATCAGACTAGTTAGAAAGTTTCTATGACAAAAATGATCCAAGCATAGTAGTCCAGGCAACTGCACCAGGCAGCCACTATTGCATTTGACCAGCCGCCATGCTATAAATACACTCTGTAATCCCTTGAGTATACGCGTCAAAATCAACCATCAAATCAAAGCCCCCGAACTACGGGTCATTGCTGACGACGGCACGAATTTTGGCGTTATATCGCTGGTAAAGGCCCTAGAAGAGGCCAGAGTGCGAGGGTTGGATCTGATCGAGATCTCTCCTACTGCATTGCCACCAGTCGCCAAGATCATGGATTATGGCAAGTATCAGTACGATGAAAAGAAAAAGCAGAAAGTAGCCAAGTCAAAAACCACAACGACCGAAGTCAAGATTATCCAAGTAAAGATCGGTACAGGTGACCACGACCTAGAGCTGAAGGCTAAAAAAGTCTCCGAATGGCTAGGTGAAGGCAACCGGGTAAAGATCGACCTCTTCCTCGTTGGGCGCTCCAAATACATGGACATGAATTTCCTTAGAGAGAGGCTGGAGCGCATATTGAAGCTCGTTACCGTCGAATACAAGATCGCGCAGGCAGTAACGAAGGGACCGAAGGGACTCACGATATATATCGAGAAGAAGTAATGACAAGGTCAAATACTCGGAAATCCCCAGCATCCAGAAAATCTTGATATTTCAAATTATATTAAACCAATAACACTATGATCAAAACCAACAAATCATTCCTAAAGCGCTTCAAAGTCACCAGAAATGGCAAGATCTTGTCACGCAAGGCCGGTCAGAATCATTTCAATGCGAAAGATTCGAGCAAACAGAGCACTAACAAGAGACGCATGGTTGCTATCACGCACATGAGCAACAAGGCAAAGAGTCGTTTCCTGGTAAATGCATAATTATTACATCTATATTTAAACCCAACCAACATGACCAGAGTCAAAAAAGCAGTTAACGCCCTAAAGAATCGCCGAAGCACCCTCAAAGCCGCCAAGGGCTTCCGTTTCCGCCGTTCAAAAACAGAACGTGCCGCAACAGACGCACTCGCACACGCAGGTGCCTACTCCTTTGCACACCGACGCGACAAGAAGGGTGACTACCGACGCCTCTGGAATGTCAAGATCAATGCCGCACTACGACCGCTCGGTTTTTCATACAGCAAATTCATCGGTGCTGCAAAAAAGAAAGGTATAGCTCTGGATCGCAAATCCCTCGCTGGTCTAGCAGAATTCAAACCTGAAACTTTCAAGAAAGTCGTTGATATGGTAAAGTAATGACTGGCGTGATCCTTAGATCCAATCAAACATTGTCTGCTGACCTTTTAGTTGTTTGTTGTGTCAGCCACCACCGACTGGTCAAGTGATCTCTTCAATCGGTGACGATGTTCTGGATACTTGGTGATGCCCGCTCGTGGTGGTAGCCCAGAGATTTTTTATGCTCTGGGCTACTTTTCTCATATTTGAATCGACGAACCTCTTTCTGGTACAACGGCCTTCACCCCCAATTCATCATTGATCCTTTGAGCGAGATGCATAGATGCGCCCGGCTCACCCATCACGACAAATATTTCTTTCAGCCGCGTCTTTCCCTCTTTGTCACCAGCCGTAGAAACAAAATCGACCAAGTGATCGCTGTCTTTGTGTGCCGAATATCCATAGAGAGTTTCGATGTGCGCCCTTACTATTATCTGCTCGCTACGAATGTGAACCTTCTTTGCTCCGTCGGCCAGATGTCTGCCGAGAGAGCCTGTAGTTTGATACCCTACGAGTAGTATAGTGCTTTTTTCGTCAGGTAAATAATGTGCTTCATGCCCGATCACGCGACCGCCGATAGACATACCAGAGCCAGCGAGAATGATCTTGGCGCCTTTCATCCTTTCGATATCTTTCGAATCATTCTGTGATACAGTGTATTCCAAACGCGGAAATCTGAATATATCATCACCTTTGGCTATCTGCGCTTGGACATGCAGATTAAATAAGTTTGTATTCTCGGCATAGACCTCTGTCGCCTTCGTCGCCAATGGTGAATCGACGAACACTGGAATTGATCGGATCTTTCCTTCTTCGACCATATTGTTAAGTTCATACAGCAAGATCTGCGTACGATCTATCGAGAATGCCGGTATCACTAGGGTGCCGCCACGTACCATCGTCTCGTCTATGATCTTTTTGAATTTATTTGTGCGCCCCTCTTTGTCATCATGGTTGCGATCGCCATAGACGCTCTCCATGACTAGGTAATCGACATCGCCGACTTCTTCCGTATCTCGCAATAGAGGCGCGGGAGAATTACCTAGATCGCCGGTGAATAAGACCTTCATCATTTCTCCGTCTCTATCATCACCCATTCCCTGCTTTAACGAAAATTCGATCATGCTCGATCCAAGTATGTGTCCAGCGTCTTTCAGATACACCGAGACGTCATCATTTAACTTGAATGCCTGATGATATCCGATCGTCTTCCATAAGGGAAACACCATATCGACATCCGCCTGAAAATACAATGGCTCGAGACCATCTTGCTCGGCCTCTTTGGTCAAAATACCGACAGCATCATCGAGGACCAGCTCTGCGAGCTCTTTCGTTTGAGGAGTCGAATATATCGGTCCTCTATAACCATCTCTAACAAGCTTTGGGATGCGGCCGACATGATCCAAATGCGCATGGGTTATGAACAGCGCCGCAATAGTCGACACATCATATGGAAATGGTTCCCTGTTGACCTCTTCCGCGACTCTTTCGCCTTGAACAAGTCCACAGTCAACTAGTACTTTCGTCCCGCCACTGGTTTCCAACAGAAAATTTGCTCCCGTGACAGTGCCAACCCCTGTGCAGAATTTTATCGATGGTTTGTTTATCATGTCTCTCTATGGACTTTTTGGACTTTTTTCTTCCTCCTGTCTACTGATTACCGTTTACTATTTACTCTTTCTAAAACATATCCACCCAACGATCACTCCTCCGATGCAATCATTGATCAGATCTTTTGCCGTATCTATGTAATAAGCCTTTGTCCAAAGTGGTGCACCTGCAATATTAAAATACATCTCGAACAATTCCCATACGATACCAACAGCGAGAACTCCTATGACGATATTACGTCGAATAGACGCCGCCTGGGCAAAACTTTTGAAATTTGACTTCACAAATGCAGTGATGAATAGACCTATTCCGACACCACCCAAAATGTGCATAAAGATGTCATACGCAGGAAATCGCATGTACCAACCATATATCCCAAATAAATGCGCGATCAGTGTCGCACACAAGAAAAGCAAAGCGAACATATATGTGATCATTGACTAAGTATAGCGCCGAACGAGGAATCGAGAAAGCGACATATAACACACGTGACAGATAATAGAAAAATGCCTGCAGATCTTCATCTACAGACATTCTCCTAAGGATTGCAAGAGTACAATACCTGTGAATACAGGTGGGTAGTCTCACCTGGAACACCAAGGTGCCCAGGAATGTGAACCGAAGTTCGTCGACCTCCCGTAAATATAAATTTTGTGGAATTTACTCTCGCAACCTGCATTCATTTTATTACTACGTCAGAAGTTCGCAAGGGGGGAAAGTAGTTGTGACACGTTTTTTGATACAAAATCAAAATGTGTGTCTTGAAATATTTTGCTGCACCAAAATTTCACATGCGATATTGATATCTACTAGTTACTAGTTATTACTCCAATATTCCATCCAAGTCGACATCATAGAGCATCGCTTCTGATATGTGTCTGTAATCAAACAATTCTTCTTTGTTGAACCAGTGAGCGATCTCGTCATTCGCTTCTTTCGGAGATCCTGACGCATGAACCAGGTTGCGCACAGCACGACCATCGACGTCACTCATACTGTATGAATCGATGACGTAGTCGCCGCGAATAGTACCGATAGGTGAAGTCAGCGGCTCAGTTCCGCCAGTGATCTTTCGAACGATCTGAACAGCATGCGCGCCCTCCCAAACCATAGCCACAACGGGGCTTTTGGTCATATATTTGACTAGATTCTGCAAGATGATAGCAGTGATCTTTAATGGATCTGTATGTGGTGGCTTCAAGCCTTTATCGGTGTAACCCTTGATAGTTTTCAGTCCTGTCACCGTGCGCCATGCAGGGTCGAGAGTGTAGTGTTTCTCGATGAGATCCGCTGTCGGAATGAGCATCTTTATGGCGACCAGCTTGAGGCCGACCTGTTCATATCTCTTCAAGATCTCTCCGATAAGCGTTCTCTGTATGCCATCCGGTTTGATGATGACCAATGTGCGCTCGTACTTTGGATGTGTTTTTGTCATAGTGGGGTGATTATATATTATTTATTGCAAATCTACCACCGAATCACGCCGTCTGAATCACGCCGTCAAAATTTCAGCGCCACTCTTTGTAATAACCACCGTATGCTCAAAATGCGCGCTGTAACTACCGTCAGCAGTTCTATATGTGTAACCATCCTTATCCAGTTTGATCTTCTTCGTCCCGAGATTGAACATCGGCTCGATGGCCAAGACCATTCCAGGTTTCAAGATTTCCCCTTTCCCAGCTAAACCAAAATTCGGAACATAGGGATCCTCGTGAACGTCATAGCCAACGCCGTGGCCTGCCAATTCTTCGACGACGCCATATCTCGCAGCGACACCGACCCGCTGTATCGCATTGCTGATATCACCAATCCTCTTGCCACCCTTGGCTGCTTTGATGCCTGCCGCAAGGGCCTTTCTCGTGACTTCCAACAGTTCCTGAACTTCTGGCGCGATCTTCCCGATAGCGACGGTGACAGTAGCATCCGTGACGAGACCTTTGTGCGTTATCGCGAGATCTAGACCGACGATATCGCCTTCTTTCAGGATCTTCTCATTTTCATTTGGAATGCCATGGACGATTTCATCATTCACCGAGACACACAGCGCCGCAGGGTATGGTCTCTTTGCTCCATATGGCAGGTAATTCAATAGAGACGGTTTGTCGCCACCTTCGGCGATCAACTTACGCGCCGCATTTTCCAAGTCATTTGTTGAGATGCCGGGCGCAACCATTGCCACCAATTGGCGTAATATCTCCGCATGGCGACGTCCCCCTTCACGGAGAATCCGTATATCGTCTTTTGTTTTTATCGTGATCATTGGTCTCAATCTACGCTAATCCGAGCTTTTTCACAATGTCAGCATGGATCTCTTCGATAGAGCGCTCACCAGAGACTTTGATAAAATCGTACTTCGGATTGCCATCATAATATTCCATAGTAGGCACGACATCGGTCTCGTACCATTCGAGACGCTTCTTGATCTCGAGAGCATTATCATCGATGCGTTTTCTAGCCAATAATCTCTTTTTTGATTCTGCATCACTGATGTCTATATTGATGACCCATAGCTTCTCAAATCCATAAAACTCCAATGCCGAATGCAACACTCCAGCTTCATGTAGTTTCCTAGGCATTCCATCCATGATCGCGTGCTCCGTGCCAGTATAATCTCTGAAATACCTGTTTACCCACATACCGACTGCTAAAAATTCCGGCTGAAGTCCACCAACATCATAGACTTCCTTGCATCTCTTTTGCGTGTACGAATCACCCTTGATAAATTCACGCAATTCATTACCAGTCGAAATATACATGACCTTTCTCGTCGGGTCATTCTTCGCGAGCACATCCATAAGTAACTTGACCTGAGTCCCCTTTCCACACCCCGAACGACCAATGAAGATAAATGCCTGTGGTTTCATCCCACCAGTTTACAGTGAATAGAGAAAAGTGCAAAGCGTAAAGAGTGCTCTGTAAAGGGGGCTCGGCCGTTCGAGGGTGAGGCGGGAGGGGGTTACTAATACTCCCTCATCGCAACCTGGGCATCGATCTTCTTCAATAGGTCTAGGACGACTGAAACGACGATGAGGAGGGCTGTACCACCGATAGCCAGAGTCTTATTGGACGTAAAGGCTTGCATACCGAGCGGTAATATGGCGATGATACCGAGGAATAGAGCACCGACGAGAGTGATACGAGTTACGATATTTCCGAGATATTCCATAGTAAACTGGCCTGGGCGTACACCCGGAATGAATGCGCCAGATCGCTGGAGGTTCTCAGAGATTTGTTTAGGATCGAAGGTTACAGCAGTATAGAAGTACGTAAATAGGACAACCAAAATGAAATATGAAGCGCCATATACCCAAGGATTATTGAAGAAAACGGTGAACGACGTTCCCCAGGCGGCGATAGTAGGATGTGCCGTCCAGTGCGACAGAAGGTTTGAGATTATCTGAGGGAACAAAAGGATAGACAATGCAAAGATGATCGGAATAACGCCAGCTTGGTTCAGGCGAAGTGGCAAGTATGTAGAAGCGCCACCATAGACCTTATTGCCTCTGACTTGTTTCGCATACGTGACAGGCACTGACCTTTCTGCTTCCGTAACATAGACGACACCTGCGATGACAGCTAGGGCGATGGCGATGGCGATTATATAAACCGGGATATTGACCGCATTGTATGAAGCTATGAATTGATTGGCATCGTTTGGCAACCTCGATACGATACCCGCAAAGATGATCAGCGATACTCCGTTGCCAACACCGAACTCTGAAACGAGCTCCCCTATCCACATGAGGAGAGTCGAGCCAGCGGTAATGACGATGACATTCATGGCAAATGCTGCGGGAGAGATATGGGGCAATACATTCTGCGACTGGAGGAGAGTGATGAAACCGATAGCGGAGATGATGCCGAGCGGAATAGAGAGATATCGAGAATATTGTGAGAGCTTCATACGGCCAGCTTGACCCTCTTCGTGCATCAGATTCTTCCACCTTGGATACATCATTGTGAGAAGCTGGATGATGATCGATGCTGTGATGAATGGACCAACACCCAACATCACTATAGATAGATTGGAAAGGCCTCCACCTGAGAATATATTCAAAAAACCGAAAAACTGGCTAGACGAAAGCAGTTTGGCTAGATTCCCCACGTCGACGCCTGGAACTGGGATGGTGGCCAGGAGACGAAAAAGTACCAAAGCCAACACAGTAAAACCTATCCTCTTTCGCAAGACTTGATCTCTGAGCGCCAATGAAATTTTTGCTAAGAAATTATTCATTTTTATTTTACGCGATTAGTTGACCGACACCTTCACTTTTCCCTTTTTCTCTGTTTTCACCTCTTTCTCCTTGCCAATCTCACCTCGTTTAGGCGTTCCTTCTAACGCTGGGGCTTTTGCCTTCTTGATCTTGGCAGGCATCGCGATCACTTTCGGAACTACAGCGACGATCGAACCGCCGACCTTCTCTATTTTCACCTTTGCCGACTCTGAAATATAGAGACCGGATAATCTGAATGCTTTGGTTACCTCCCCATCGCCCAATATTTTTATCATTGGAATGTTGCCTGATTTTGTACTGACCAAACCTTTTTCTATCAAGATAGTCGGGGTGATCGCCTCATTCGCGCCAAAAGCAAGCTCGAGAACATCAATATTCAAAACAACTGGTCTTTCCTGGAAAGATTTCTGAGGACTGATACCGCGACCACGAAGCTTAGGAATGCGCTTGATGATATCACGCCATTCTGGACGACGCTTGTTACCAGCGCGAGCTGACTGGCCTTTTCCTCCACGACCGGCAGTCTTTCCACGCTTACCACCACGAGCGACGATCGTCCGCTTCATGTTTGGGTTATTTCGCTGTAATTGATGGGTTTGCATGTTATTTAATGTAAAATTTAAAAATCAAAATGGAAAATTATCGCCTACTTTGCTGCCATTACTTCCTCTTTCTTGACTACGACTTCCACCTTCTTCACTTCCTTTGGCTTCGAACCAAATCTCGGACTCTTGGAAAGCTTCTTCAAGGCTTCGATCGTGACTCTGGCATTGTTCAATCTATTCTTTGAACCAGAGAGAAATTTGGCACAGACATCCTTGATACCTGCTAGCTCGATAACCGCGCGAGCTGAACTCCCAGCAACAACTCCACTGCCTCGAGCTGGGAAGATCTTTATCACAGCACTGCCATACTTGGCCTCGACGGCGTGAGGGATAGTCATTTGTGCGGACAATGGGACGCGGATCATATTCTTCTTGGCTTCGCGTGTTGCTTTCTCGACCGATCCAGCAGTATCGATACCCTTTCCGAGTCCAACGCCGACACGACCCTTGTGGTCACCGGCAACAACAGCAACGCTAAAGTTCATGCGTCGTCCACCTGAAGTCACGCGAGTAACACGTCTAATATCGATGATCTTGCTATCAAACTCTGGTTTGACGCGCTCACGGTCGCCACCACGACCACCACGTGGTCCACCTCGTCCTCCAGCACCTCCGGAGCCGCCTTTCCCAGCAGAACCTGCACCAGCTCCATTGCGTCCTCCCCTGCGAACAGGATCACCGCGACCAGCTCTTCCTTGAGTGATCTTTGAAGTCGAAATAGGGGCCGCAGCTGCTGGAGTGATGACTTCCGCAACGGCAACACCAGTCGCAGGAATAGCTACTTTCGTAGCTTCGCCTTCATTATTGATCTTTATATCTTTTACTGTCATGTTTTTATTGGTCATTGATTATCGAGCATTGAAAATTAGAACTCAAGTCCTCCTTCACGTGCCGCGTCAGCAATCATCTTGATCTTGCCGATGTACGTATAACCTCCGCGATCGAAGACGACTTTGGTAATGCCTGCAGCTTTTGCCTTCTTGGCGATCTCTACACCTACTTCCTTTGCCCTCTCGACCGGCTTCTTGCCTTTCATGTTCCTGGAGTCTATGGCAACCAAGGTATTACCCTTGTCATCATTCACGATCTGCGCGTACATATATTTGTGCGACTTGAAAACAGACAGACGTGGTCTCTCGGCCGTACCGCTAACCTTCGCACGTGTACGAGTCTTCCTGCGGGCGAATTGAAGTTGTTTTTTCTGTAATGTTTTCATATTATTTGATGCCCTGTTTACTGTTTTTCGGTTACTGATCACTGTTTCTTTACTACGCCGCCTTCTTACCCTGCTTACGTCTCACGACTTCATCAGAATAATGAACCCCCTTTCCGAGATACGGTTCTGGTTTCTTCAGACTTCTCACCTGCGCGGCGAACTGCCCAACCCTCTCACGATCCATACCAGATATAGTAACAGTGTTCTTTTCTGACTTTACTGCAAGGTCTGAAGGAATAGGAACAGTGATGGTGTGTGAGAAGCCAAGCGCTAACACGATATCTTTGCCCTTGATATCAGCTTTATAACCGATACCCTCGATGATGAGCTTCCTTTCAAAGGCTTTGTTGACTCCCGCGAGCATGTTCCTCAAATGAGCGGCATAGGTTCCCCATAGAGCTTTGGCCTGGAGAGACTGATTCGTAGGTTCGAGCGTGATAGCGCCCTTCTCGATAGTAAATCTGATGTGCGGCTTCATGATCTTGGTCAGAGTGCCGAGAGGTCCCTTTACAGTAAAGATGCCGCCAGAAAATGACGCCTCTGTCTTGGCTGGTATCATGATAGGTTTTTTTGCGATTCTGGACATGTTATTGGATGTAAAAGTGGAAAATCAAAGTGGAAAATTATCGGCTATTACCAAATCTTGAATAATACCTCTCCACCAACCTTTAACCTTTTGGCTTCATGATCTACCAATATACCCTTCGGTGTTGAAAAGAATGTGTTACCAAAACCGCTGCGGAATACTCGAATGTCTGTGTATTTCCTGTAGACGCGTCGTGAAGACTTGGAAACTCGTTCGACACCATGTATCCGCTGGCCGTCTATCTCGTTCGAGACGATGCCGAGTTCGAGCTCTTTCCAATCTCCCTTACCCTTCTTCTCAACCGTGGTGACATAGCCTGCTTTTTTCAAGGCATGAGCGACATTGAGAGAAAGCTTGGAATTGATGACGACGACCGTTGCCTTCTTCGCATCACTCGCGTTCTTGAGTCTAGTTATTAGGTCTGAAATTGGGTCTGTTACCATGGTATTTAATATAAAATTGAAATATCGAAATGGAAAATGATGAAAATCGTTATATTACCAAGAAGATTTCTTGATACCTGGAATAACTCCATCGTTGGCAAACTCCCTAAAACAAATACGGCACAAGTCGAAATCCCTCATATATCCGCGCTTCCTCCCGCATCGGAAACAACGACGAACGACGCGCGATTTGAATTTCGGCGTCTTTTTGGATCTCGCTATAACTGATGTCTTTGCCATTTATTTGGTTTGATCAGATGAACTGATCTTCATCACCTCACGAAACACCAGATTTTTGAAAGAAAAGATGATTGGTTAGCTGTCCCCCGATCGAGGTATGTGCTTCCAATCCATATATCCTTACAAAACCCTGTGTTTAAGGTACTCATGATACTAGCAGATGAGGGTACGATAAGTCAAATCCGAGGATAAATATATGAATCACTATTCGTCACTGTAAAAAACCCATCACTGTAGTCATACGCCTGTTGCTGGCTAGCATTATATAGATTGACGAGAAGCCTATACGAACCAGCCGATATATTCGTCGGCACGGTCGCATTGAATGTCCTATATCCTGCTCCACTTCCCTGAGCAAAACTTCCAACATATACCTGTTGATTGTTCGTATCGACGAGATATGCTGTCACGGTATTACCGATCCTCGTGGGATCACCGGTCAGATTTACCTGAATCGTTTGGTTCGTGCCGATCAACCATGCCCCTCCACCATTTGGTGAGACTATATTAATATCAGGTACTGATGAATTCGAAGATACGCCGATAGTGACTGTACTTGTAGTTTGCGCCTGTAATCCTGAGCTATTTCTAACCGTAAATGTCACCGTATAGACCCCAGCATTCGCATATGAATGAGTGAAAGTGGTTGTCTGCATCACCTGTGGACTCGCCATCGCACCACTAGTGGTATAAGCGTAATTCTGTTCATCGCCCCACAATACTGAATAACTGAGAGTTCCATTCATCGGATCTGTCGCATGAACCGTCCAAGTGCCGGACTGCCCAACTGACAGTGTTACCGGTGCATCTATGCCGCTGATAACCGGCTGGCTATTCGTCTGACCATTTGAATAGATGGTGAAAGTCGACTGGCTCGAAGTACAGACTGATGTCCCTGTCTGGCAGATCTGGATGGTGTATTGACCAGCGGGAGTGATCGGTGTGGACGGATAAGGTACCGCTCCACCAGCCACGACAGGAGGCGTAAACGATTGGACATTTCCAACATTCCAGCTATACGAGTTCTGGTTAATAGGGATACCCGTTGCGATCGTGTATGGCATCCTATAAAGCATCGTGCAGTAGGTGCCGGATGTGCAAGCATTGCTCGGTTGTAGCTTTATATCTACATAAGTCGCACGAAAGAAATACGGCGACGTCCAGGTGATATTGTGACTCGTGCCTATTTGCCATGATTCGCCGCCATTTGGACTGGTGATGCGGAAAGAAGCGGCATTATTGTTGTTGTTATCGCTACGATTGAAATATTGCCTGGTCATCGGACCAAAAAATCCGTAAGCAGGCAAACCGATAGACCTCTGATACGAGATGAGCGCGCCTCTAGTCTGCTCACCAAAATATCCTTTAGCGGTCATACCGGAACTGACTGAAGGAATGCTATAACCATTATTGATAAGCCAACTTTGGAGCGCCACAACATCGAGACCACTGGAGCCTAGAGTGAGATCGCTGTTAAATAAGTAATTTTGTGCCGAGGGTACTTGGGCAGAAACCGTGAAACTAGCCGCCACTAGTGCAAATAGCACAACACTCGTTAGAATGATAGATTTTTTCATGTTTTTATTGATAAATTGATGATTAAATACATGTAATACTCGATATTTTAACGATACCACTTTTCAGATACATTACAAATACGAACTAGCCGTCATTTATGACGCACCAAGACGATAGATACCATGCCACCCCCTCCAAAAGGGTGATTTTCGTTGGAGGGGGTGATGATCGCTTCGACTAAACATTATCTATACAACGTAGTAGTAGAAGTAGTAGTAGAAACCACTGGCACTTCTGGTCTCACGAACAAATACACCGATTTCGTTTCCGATCGCTGTGAAGGCGTTTCCTTCATACAAGTTAATGTGAGCGTCGTCGTACCAACGGCGAATGGTCCGACTTGTACCGATCCAGATGTAGGCAGCAAATTTTTCCGACCGAGACCGTAACAATTGTCCGCATTGATCGAAGTCCACTTGATCGTTGTCTTCTCAATATCAGTGATCACCTGAGGCGTTGCCGAGATCGATATTATCACTGGCTTTATCGCTGTACATTGATATCCAGGAGGACACCATGTAGCAACCATCGTCATGGGTATACAAACATATCCCGATGGACAGTTTGCCGGCTGAGGCGGTAGAGATGCGACAGATGCGGCGGCCATCGCACCAGTGACACTTGCGATCTGTGATCCTGCCGATAACACCAGTGAGGCGTCTAATTGGGGCGGCTGAAACTCATTCATGTTGCTCAATGCCGCTCTCACTGTCGGCAAAGTATAGACTATGTATGCCAAGGCCGTGAGTACGAGCACGTATTTGAAGTTATTCCCGAACATCGAGATATCTTTTTTCATCTTTGTAATTTGATTTTATTAACTGAGACTGTTCATGGGCACATGATCATCGATGCCCATGATGGTTGATAATCGTCTGTTCAGATATCCCGAATGGAAATCGGGTACATCCATTAAGACAGAAAAGACCTGACCTTCACTGGCCACGTCTTGGGTAGTGGGCTAATTATAGCGCAACTGGATTCCGGTGCAATAGAGTTATCCACAGTAGCACAAAAACCAAAATCAACTCTCTCTAAGCCAAACAAAACCGGCTTTTCGTGCCGGCTTTGTTTTACTGCTGTTCAGAGCTCGATACAATATATTTAACCAGACATGCACCTGCTTCCTTTTTGTTAAAACAGTTTCTTCAAAGCGTCCCAGACACTGGCAGAAATGCTATTAGTAAGAACATAAGATACGGGTCGGGCGATAGTTACACTTTTACTAACTCTGCCTCCTGCACCAGTACAAGTCACTGTTAGCGTCAGAGGCAAATGGTCTATCTCCGTTTGAGAAAGTTGAGTCATCTGTATACTTCCAATAGTCCTGACCGGCCCATCTGCATTCCCGAAAGTAGCATTACCGTTCGTACCAGTCAGATTACAGGAAGTGACGTTCGTTGTATTCCAGGCGATGATGACATTACCTCCAAGTCTAGCGGTAGGAGTTGCGGATAAGGTCAATGTGGGTGCTGGAGTTGATGGTGAAGGATATGAAAGAACATTAAAGACTTTTTGTGCCAACACCGTCGGAACATCATTAGTAAACTTGGTGATCTTTACTATTTTAGAACCAGCAGAACTATAAGTGCAGTTAAATGTACCATGGTCAGTCTGACCAGAAAGTGTTCCTCCTGTTCCACAATCATAGACATACGAACCGCCCCTCGTTGATGTGAACTGTGCCACGTCACCAACTTTTACAATATTGGTCTGTGACGATGCAACTGTTGGTCCCCATATTTGCATTGGTGCCTCTGGTGGCGTAACAGGTGTAATAACTGAACCAGGGGTAACAGTAAACCACGCATCACTATTGTCGCATATTGAGACAGCTGCTGACGTTGACACTGTACAGATTTTCACACGATACGAACCCGCTGGAGCAAACTCATTGCCGCCATAAAGTTCCCCAGCTCGCCACTTATACGAACCTGTATTCGCTACATTACCAGATACCCTGTAAATAGAGTCAGGACATGTAGAACTAGCAATGCAATTAAATGATGGTCCTTCCAACTCAATCATAACCTGAGTTGGTGAAGGAAGACCAGAAGTCTGTGCGGTTGACCAAGTAATTTGATGATTAGCTCTAACCTGCCAATTCTCTCCACCATTTGGAGAAATAACAGTGATGACTGGAGAAGTAGTCACCAGAGTTCCAACCTGTACTGTTGAACTCGTCTTTGCAGTTAGACCAGCGCTGTCTCTAACTGTGATTGTGACTGTATAATTTCCTGCCGATGAATACGAGTGAGTGAATGTGGATGTTTGAGTAAACGATTCCGGCGTATTATATAATTCAGTCATTCCGATCCTGACGTCGCCCCAATCGACTGAATAACTCAGTGGTCTATTCTCAGGGTCTGAAGCATTTACTGACCAAGTCCCAGACTGATTTACACTAAGAGTGGTTGGAGAAGTGACACTAGAAATAACCGGAGGAAGATTGGTAGTTGGACTTGAAGTAACCACCAAGACTGCATGCCCTAAACTGCGAACCCATCTTCCATTGACCAAGTTAGATGCGGTGATCGCGTATTGTCCAGGAAGTATACTAGGTGGTAAAAGCACAGACATCCTTGTACCATCTGATGAGATCGAGTTAGGACTACTGCTTGGAAAAGATGAGGGGCCATTGATGCCGATCATCGTGTAGAGATTGTAGAATCCCGAGCCATAGATGCTTACCGAAGTAAGTGGGGTTGCGGTTGTTGGATAAATGTAACGTACAACTGGTGCGGAAGTTGGGACAGGCGGTGTCGGACTACCAGGGAATGACACGATAGCTTTCAGATTGTCAAGTCCAGAAGTTATAGAATAGGCTGAAAGATTTGTTGAATTGGTACCATAATTAATAGCGGCTATCTGCGATACTATGTTAGAACACGAATAACCCGTAGGGCACATGCTACTGTCAAACATCCCAGAAAATCCGAATGAGCGCGATGTACCTGGAGCTATGTAATAATACGAAGGTGTATCATTTAGACTATCTCCTATAGCTGCAAAACTACCATTCGACGGGACAATGTTTCCTCCAGCTGCAAATACGATAGAGGAGTTTGGCGATAGGTTGCCCATATCTGTAACAGATTTGCTTAAGAATATAGGATTATTGCCTGCAGTCACATCGAATGCGAATGTCACAGGCTGAGTGCAGATTGAAGCAGCAGAATCACATGTCTGTTGAGCGAGAACTGTTGATGTATTGCTGATTTGAGCCGAACCAGTTTGGTTCGATCCAACCACTTGGAATTGCACCACGTTGCTCTGGCCAGTCGCATTATCATTCACACTGAGCAAATGCGCCCCACTCGCATACATCGGTGGCATCGCAAAGCTCAAACTCTTACCATCCGTTGACACTAGGACAGCAACACCAGACAACGGATTCCCATCAATAGTCACAGATGTATTGTTCAGTCTCTGCCCAGTGACTGTGATCAACGGATTTGGTGTAAGTACTGCTACAACTGACGTGATATATGGCGACAATTCACCAACTATAACCTTCATATTTGAACTTACGATATGGGGCATGAGAGGAACCATGTCATTATTACTGAGAGATCCTGTACCGACAACTCCATAAAGCGAACCGAGAGTTGCGTAATACGTCCCGGCAAACATCTTTGAAGGCGTAGCGACAGAAACGACGTGGAAAGTTCTCGTCGCGCCGACAGGGACTACATAATATGACTTACCAACATTGTCTCGAATCGTTGTTACAGGCGTGATTGGCGATATATTCCCAACAAAATAGCTGGTCTTTGAACCTTGTGCGTTTATGCTCACGTTCGAAAAAGAGACATCTGAAATATTAGCGATATTTATACCAGTCCTGTTTCCTCTGACGACAATATCGAATGTCGCAGTCAAGGCTGACTCCTTCCTAGCTATATCATAGGACAATACCAACCTTGGTGTCCCCTGCACCGTGACGGTCGCATCAGTAGTTCGTGTTGGAACTGTCGGTGTGGACAATTGTGCATGCACCGGATTATTAAAAAACAGCGCGAAAATACTCACGACGGCGAGAGCGATAAAGAAGACGTATTTCTTATTCATGATTTTGACTAAATTAATAAATAGATAAATATAAACGACTGCATCAAGTATACACTACGGCGAGACCAAACTGAAACACGCATGAGTTTGGGGATAAGAATCAGCTCGTTATGTTAATATACGGATAATATGCGCATGATATTCAATATGATCATCTATATATTCGCCGGAATCGGCTTCGCAATGCTCGCCGTATACTCTGCTATGTCACTCGGATTGACGAAAACTGCCGGAATCATCGACGTCCAGCATGATTATTTCAAAAACCAGGCCAACGTATCCTCGCTCGGCGCTTCAAATCCCCCTTCCTCAACTTCAACATCCAGTGAAGTCTGGAAACAAGGCGAAGAATGGCAAACACTGAGATCGGCGATCCTGAAAGACCAGAACGTGATAAGAAATGCTAGTGCGGTAGTTGGCATCAAACCTCGATTACTAGTATCCATACTGATCGTCGAACAGCTACGCCTATACCATTCTGATCGTGAGATATTCAAGGCGATCTTCGCGCCATTGCAGATACTCGGCAATCAATCTCAATTTTCCTGGGGCGTAATGGGGGTGAAACAAGATACCGCGAGACAGATCGAAAATAATCTCCTCGATGAGACCTCACCGTGGTATTTGGGCGCTAAATACAGCCATTTACTAGATTATGCCTCTACATCAACAGAATCGATCGTTGACGCTGAACGATTTTCCCGCCTAACGAACGAGGGCGACCGATACTACTCATACCTATATGCTGCTATTTTGATCAAAGAAGTCGAAACCCAATGGCAAAAAGCGGGATTTCCTATCTCTGACAGACCAGATTTAGTCGCGACACTATTTAACATAGGTTTTTCTAACTCAAAACCAAATCCGCACCCCCAAGTCGGTGGTGCGGAAATAGATATAGGTTCATCTACATATAGTTTCGGCGGATTAGCCGGGAGTTTCTATATCTCGAATGAGTTGTCTGGGGAATTTCCGGGATGAATAAAGAAACAGTCATCCTTTAAATATTTACTTCCTCTTCTCGGCTATCTCTAAAGCAACATTCGCAGGCACGACTTCGTAGTGATCGAACTCCATCATCGCACTACCTTGACCAGACGTCATCGAACGCAACTGAGTGGTGTAACCGAACATCTCAGAGAGTGGAACTTTAGCAATGATCGAGATATTCTGGCCTTTTGGATTCTGACCTTCGATAAGACCTCGCTTGGAAGCGATACTGCCGTTCACATCACCGATATATTTCTCCGGACAAACGACTTCGAGTTTCATGATAGGTTCGAGGATAACAGCCTTGGCGCGCTTAGCGGCATCTTGGAAAGCCTGAGAAGCGGCGATCTTGTATGCGATCTCTGATGAGTCAACATCGTGATATGAACCAAATGTGAGCTCGCAGGAAACATTTACCATCTTGAACCCAGCGACGATACCACGGTCCATGGCCTCATGAACACCTTTCTCTACGGCCGGTATGAATTCATTTGGAATGACGCCTCCTTTTATGGAGTTGATGAACTCAAAATCATCATACCTGTGAACAGTCTTCGGTATTTTCTCTCCTTCTGGCCAAGCTTCCATAGGTCGCACACTGAGGCGGACATGCCCGTATTGACCTTTACCTCCTGTCTGCTTGATATATTTGTGTTCTGCTTCTGCTTTACCGAGGATGGTTTCACGATACGCGACTTGAGGTTCGCCGACATTCGCTTCGACACTGAATTCGCGCTTCATGCGATCAACCATGATCTCCAGATGGAGTTCTCCCATACCTGAGATGATCGTCTCCCCCGTTTCTTGGTTCGATGATACGCGGAATGTTGGGTCTTCGTTTCCGAGCTTCTTCAATGCCATGCCCATCTTCTCCTGATCAGCCTTGGTTTTTGGTTCGATACGTAGAGAGACGACAGGCTCCATGAACTTGATGGTCTCTAGAACGATGGGTTTTTCTTCGTCACAGAATGTATTTGAAGTTAGAGCGTCCTTGAGTCCAACAGCAGCGGCGATCTCACCAGCAAAGACTTTCTTTACTTCTTCGCGCTTGTCAGCTTGGAGACGGACGATACGGCCGAGACGCTCTCGCTTACCAGTTGAAGAATTGTAAATGTAAGTGCCGGCCTCTATAGATCCTGAGTACACGCGGAAAAATGTGAGCGCTCCAACGAATGGATCGTTCTGAAGTTTGAAGGCCAACGCTGAGAAAGGTTCCGTGTCAGAAGCATGTCTCTCGATCTCTTCACCAGTATTTGGATCAATACCCTTAACCGCTGGCATATCTAGAGGCGACGGAAGGTAATCAACGACAGCGTCCAATACTAACTGGACCCCAACGTTCTTGAGCGCAGAACCAGTGAAAACTGGGAAGATCTTGTTATCTATAACGGCTTTCCTGGTGATAGACTTCAATTCATCGATAGCGATCTCTCTACCTTCGAGATATTTCGCCATAGCGGCATCATCATTCTCAACTATCTTCTCGATCATCTCTGCGCGGTATTTCTTGGCGTCTTCTAGGAGGTCTGCTGGAATCTCCTTCTCAATAACTGTACTACCGAGCTCACCTTCGAAGAAGTACGCCTTCATACGCACAAGATCGACAACGCCATTGTGTTCACCTTCTAGACCGATAGGGATCTGGAATCTGACAGCATTTTTGTTAAGGCGTTCCAAGATCGATTTGAATGAACGTTCAAACGAAGCGCCCATACGATCCATCTTGTTGATAAAACATAGACGCGGAACTTTACCGTCGTCAGCATAGCGCCAGTTCGTCTCAGACTGAGGTTCTACTCCGGCAACTCCATCGAAGACAACGACAGCACCGTCCAAGACGCGCAAGGATCGCTTCACTTCAACAGTAAAGTCGATGTGACCGGGAGTATCGATGATGTTAAATCGAACTTTCTTTGACGTGTCGACCTGCCCTTCCTTCGTCATGGTCTTTGACATGTACGAAGGATTCCAAAAGCAAGTTATGGCGGCGGCGGTGATCGTGATACCACGCTCCCTCTCCTGTTCCATCCAGTCAGTGGTTGTATTACCATCATGCACTTCACCGATCTTGTGAGTCATACCTGTGTAATACAAGATACGCTCAGATGTTGTCGTCTTTCCAGCGTCAATGTGAGCAATGACTCCGAAGTTTCGAACTTTCTCAAGTGGGTAGTCGCGGTTCATGATGGTTTTTTCATCTCCAACCTTTGTCCTCCGGAGTTTTGCTGGGGAGGAATGCGGGAAATGTGGTTAATTTATTAAATAATGTGTTAAAAAAAGCAGAGACTGCTTATTGACCATACTATACGGGAAAAGGAGGAAGAAATCAAATGTGTGACCTCATTTTTTCCTTCCAATCTATAGATTTATCTATGTCTTCTTTGGGATCCCCAGATCCTTATATATCTTTTTGGCTAAATAATCATCAATTTCACTATGTCTTGGCACTGTAGATGTCCTACCGGAAATCATGTTGCGGAATATTGAATGTCTCGCACCCTCACGAATCAGACAACAATTATATCGCTCTATGTAACGAACAAAGTCATTACGACGCATGATGTCACGCCGGGAGCGTTATCTCCATCAATTCTTTGCGAGCCTTCTGATTCTTCCTGATTTGAGTACGCGCGGAAGCACGGTTTGATTCAAGAACCATAAAAAGAGCTTCCTGTAGATTCTCACGAGTCTCTTTGAGGGTTTTGCCTTGTGTATTGACGCCAGGAATCTCCTCCACCCAAGCAATAAACCAATTTTTGGTCTTTTTATAAATAGCAGTAAATTGATTTTTAGTAGTCATACTAGTATTTTACTACCAAAAAACGCCCAGTCAATATTGACTGGGCGTTTTTTGCATTCTTGAAAAATCAGATCCTCCAAACAATTCTGCTATGCTTCACGATCCCTCACCTTCGCTCGGGATAATTCTGCTACGCAGCAGAATTACCACGCAAAGTGAGCAAAAGCTTTGTTAGCCTCCGCCATCTTGTGAACGTTTTCGCGTTTCTTCACAGCTTCACCTTCATTCTTGGAAGCGGCGATGATCTCATCAGCGAGCTTCTCGTGGATAGGTTTGCCTTTCTTGCCGCGAGCCGCTTCGATGATCCATTTCATAGACAACGACTGTTTGCGCTCAGGTCTAACTTCACGAGGAACTTGGTAGTTCGCGCCACCGACACGTCTCGATCGAACCTCCATGGCCGGTGTTGTATTTTTGAGAGCGAGTTCAAAGACCTCGAGCGGATTTTCAACCTTGGCTTTTTCTTTGATCATAGCCATACAGTCTGCAACGATAGCCCTGGCGATGTTCTTCTTACCTGATTCCATAATGTAATTGATGAATTTACCCAACTTTACCGAGTTGTAGTTGATATCAGGCTTTAGCTCTCTCTTTATGTTTAGTTTTCTTCGCATGTTAGTTTATTTATACTTTAGCTGCTTTCGGCTTCTTGTTGCCGTATTGGCTGCGACCTTTGCGACGCTTCTCTACTCCTGCCGCGTCTAATACTCCCCTAACAACTGAATAGCGGAGACCGACATCTTTTACACGACCGCCGCGTAGCAACACTACTGAGTGTTCCTGAAGATTGTGGCCCTCACCTGGGATATATGCTGTGACTTCGACACCGTTAGTGAGACGAACACGAGCGATCTTTCGGATAGCAGAGTTAGGCTTCTTTGGTGTTTTGGTTGTAACCTTCACGCAAACACCACGCTTGAATGGTGCCGGGAAAAAGCTTGGTCGGTTCTGGATCGAATTGAATGTGCGGGTCAATGCGATCGATTTTGACTTGGACTTGAAACGCTTTCGGCCAGATTTTGTTAGCTGATTGATTGTGGGCATAGTTAAAATCTGATGATTGATAAATTGATAATGCTAGAGTAAACAGTAAACCGTAACCAGTAAACAGAGACTTCATCTGTCTACGGTTTACTGATCTCTGTTAACTTTTTTGAGTGGTCTTGAATTTTTCACCGCATCTTAGCTTGAGTGGGCCATATTTGACCCTACTAGGAACGATTACTCACGACCACTCGAATAATGAACTTTGTCTCCCATCGACGGAAAGACAGTAGGTACAACTTAACATGAAAGGCTGATCTAGGCAAACATTAGTTCGGGCAATATCGGGCTGTGTATAACTGGAAATCTATTCCTCCGCGATATGCTTTTGGTGACTGGAACCAACCGTGCCGTCGTTTGTGGCCATGCTGAAATATGACGGACCGGCCACAATAATGAAATCAGCGAAGAATGGCTTGAACGATAGGACTTGGGCATCGGCTTGCAGAGCCCGGATGAGTTTCTTGTCGGCTTCGTCAGGGGTTGGGTCAGTGGAATTCGGATGGTTGATCAGGATCATAAACTTCTTTGCCAAAAACAGGGCGTAGTAGTGGTAGAGTAATTGGGTATCAAAGATGTTCGGTGACATACCGAGGAATACCTGATGGCCTAAAAACAGATTTTTGTCATCAAGGTAAATGCCGATGACTTTGGAGACACTTTCGTTTTCCAAATCTCGCAGGAATTTATACAGATCCTCTGGATCACGGACTTGACCTTGGATCGGAAGTTCGACTTCGGTCTCAACGATCTCAAATTTCTTGAGGTATCGCTTGTCCGGATGTTTGTTTTGTTTATCGTCCATAATGTTTTTATTTTAATACGGATTGGTAATTTTTTAGCAGAAAAATGACGTCTTTTCTTAAGTGAGTTTTTACCCACGCTTTTTCTTTTTCACCCGGAAGAAGCTCGGCCAGACCTCGCAAGATTTCATTGTCTTTGATTGCTTCCACAACTAGGATGCAGTCAGCCATGTATTCTTTGATAGTCTTGCCGGTTCTCGCCTTGATCACATCAGCATTTATATCCCAGTGATTTGTGCCAAAGAACCAGACATCATAAACATCACGCATCGCCGTTTCGCTTCTTGTAGTCAATGCCGCCAACTTGCTCGCAAAGAGATAATCTTTCTTGCCAGCAAGCATGGAAATGCCCAGGTATTCTTTCACTTCGTAGTGTGCCTTGATATCCGGCATCAGGATTCTCACATTCACTTCAATCTTTACGTTGTGATCGGTATCTCCATAAGAGAGTAGGAAGAAGATGGTATTTCGTTTTATATAATTATCCTTAATTTCTCCGTATTTTCCCAACATGCCACCGATTCTTTCGTATACAAGTTTTTGCGTGGCTTCATCGGTAGAAAATAAATCAAAGTCGAGGTCTACGGAAAATCTTGTCAGGCCATAGAAAAAGTAAGCGCAGGTGCCACCCTTGAACCCGATCAAGGAAGAGATGGAGGTATCGGAATAGATATCTCTCAAAATCTGTCCCATGACGAGCTGGTGTTTTTCTTTATTCAGCATATTTTTTATATTTAGTTATCCGCTTGATCAATTGTTTGTTGTCGTATATTTTTGCCAGTTCAAAACACTGATCCCAGTTAATGGATCGTAAGTTGTCGAAATAAAACTTAGGAGACAAGTAGATGGTATCGAGGAATGCTCGCTCTGGCGTTGCGATACTGTAATTTTTTTCATTTTTAACACCAGCCGCACTGTAGAGGACACTGTCTTTCAGTTTTCTAAATGTGATTGTTTTATCGCCAATCTTTTTGGTGATGGGATAGGGACCGGCCACAAAGATTGAATCGTGATGTTGGAAAATAATTCCGGCTTCCCGGAGAACGGTTTCAAAACTTATATATGATGGCGTATAAATACTGGTTGCTAATTCTTTTACATCGTAATCTTTGCTCTTTGCAAATACGCCACGAGTTAGACGGATCAATGATCCTTGTCTGGCATAATATTTTATTTTTGAAAGAAGATTGGTGGTGTTTGTTTCCTCCCAAATTAAAGCAATATCCTTAATAGTCAGGATTGTCTTGGGGGACTCATATAATTTTGCAATAAGGTTGTCAGTGGCCATATGTAAATATGTTTAATGGAAAGGTGATATTTCCACCTCTCCATTGTATATTAATGCTATAATAAAGTAAAGCTTCTGCTTATCCACATTCCGAATCATTTCAAGTGTTGACAAATAGGATATAGGGGTATAAGGTATTAGTGAGGTCGAAAATAATTAAATTCAAAACTATGGTTGACCAAGAATTAAAAAACAGAGCTATTCATCGAGCCAAGATCATACGCGGTCAGTTGGACGGACTTGTTAAGGCTATCGAGAAAGAGATGTACTGCCCCGAACTTTTGGGACAGTCTCTTACTATTCAAAGGTCGCTCAAAAGCCTTGACGCTTTTCTTTTAGAAAATCATTTGAAGACACATGTTCGTCATCAGATGACCCAAAAGGAGGGGGTGGACAAAGCCGTCAAGGAACTGATCGATGTGTATACCTTGTCAAATAAATAGCCCCGATTAAATATATGAAAAAAATTATTTTTAGTGTTATTGCTATCAGCGCGCTGGCCTTGGCCGGTACTGCTTCAGCACAGACGGGCATGATGGGCGGGTACTCGCAAGGAAACACAGCTAACGCTGCCGCAATTCAGCCGTTGAATGACGCTGTCCAGAATATCTACAAAAGCCAGAATGTTTCCAGTCAGGCGCAGCTTGATTGCAGCAAAGTTACCGATGATCAATTTGAGAAGCTCGGTGATACTTACATGGGAGTAATGGCTGGCAGTGAAGCGCAGCATACTGCGATGGAGAATATGATGGGTGGCGAAGGATCGGCCGACTTAAAGCAGGCTCATATAAACATGGGCCGGTCATATCTTGGGTGCTGGTCTAATTACAATTCCGGGCCGGTCTATATGCCGATGATGGGCGGTTACGGAATGATGAATGGGTACAGTGCTTATAACAATTATTATCCCGGCGGAATGATGGGGGGATACGGATCCGGCTGGTCGGGCTGGAACATGATGGGCAATTGGGGCTTCGGCGGTTGGATTACGACCGTCCTTATCTGGGCGCTTCTTGCTCTTGGTATTGCCGCGGCAGTAAAGTGGCTTCGGAAAAAATAGATATGAGCTATAGCATCAAGAAACAATTTGATATTCCCTTTTCAGAAGCGGTCGAAAAAGTCAAAACGGCTTTATCCGAAGAGGGTTTTGGTGTTTTAACTGAGATCGATGTAAAAACGACTCTCAAAAAGAAGATCGATGTCGATTGGAACAATTACGTGATCCTTGGAGCATGCAATCCACCTTTTGCTTACGAAGCGCTTCAGGCAGAAAAAGAGGTTGGGCTGATGCTCCCGTGCAATGTGATTGTGTATGAAGACAAGGGCAGAGTGTTTGTCTCGGCAATCCGTCCGACTATAGCCATGCACATGATAGACAATCCGAAATTGACCGGCATTGCCAAAAAGGTCGAGGATAAATTAGTAAAAGTTATAAGCAGTTTAAACATGGAAAACAGCAAACATCCAACAAGAAAAGTCTTTGATGTCGTGTGTGGAATGGAGCTTGATATAGAGAATGTAAGACATTCGTCCGAACATAACGGAACGGAATATTATTTCTGTTCCGAAACCTGCAAGGGTCATTTCGTCGATGATCCGGAAAAATACGCAGGAGAAAATTAAAAATAATTTTATTAATATGGATAAACTTTCATTAAAATCATACGGCTGGAAATGTGTTTTGGGAGGAGAAATATTATTTATCCTCTGCTGGCTCGGAGGTTTTCTGCCACTTCGATCGGAAGCCGGAATCAGCTTGCATCATCAACTATTTGAAACATTTCCCGGTGTTGTTTGGGGTACGTTCGGAGGTTTTATTTTAATGGCAATTTATATCTTTATCTTCTCTTGGGTGTTCGCCTGGTATTACGTTTGGATGCACAACGGAAGTATGAAGAAGTTATAAAAAAATAATTAGAAAAATTATGCACGATCACAATAATAACAACGATAAAGGAATGAAATCAATGATGTGGATGATGGTCATCTGCTGTGCTGTGCCGCTTGTTCTCATTCTGCTATTCGGTGCAGGAGGCAAGGCACTGGGCGCTCCGACTTGGATTATTTTTGGTGCGATGGGGGTGATGATTATCGCTCATTTCTTTATGATGGGTAGGTCGCATGGACATTCGGACGAGGAGCAGAAGAAGATGTCCGAAGAAGACAAAAATAATGACAAAACACATTCAGGACATGGATGCTGTCACTAATCACTTACCAACCATATGGAGAACAAGATTAAATCAATAATCAAAAAATTGAGCAGGCTGGGTTTCAGTGTGAAGCCAAAAAAGACCGGGCACAAAGACCTGGTTTGTGGAATGGAAGCGTCGGGTGATTTGTTCAAGGCTGAATATAAAGGCAAAAGCTATTATTTCTGTTCTGATCATTGCCAGAAGCAGTTTATAGCCAACCCTTCGGAGTTTGCAGACTAAAAATATGGATTCAAAGCAGAAAGCAACAATTTTATTTAAGGCGGTAATTGCAGTAGTTTCGCTTCTGCTTGTTTACTTTGTCATTGTCTCGGCAATTTCGGGCTTCAAGTTTGCTCTGTCGCAATTTGAAAGTTATTGGTATTTCTTGGTGAGCCTTGCTCTCGGATTTGGCGTTCAAATAGGACTCTACTCGTATCTGAAGCAGCTGGTCAAAAACGGCAGTATGGCCATGTCGGGAAAAACGGTGGCGGTAACCGGTACTACTTCCACTCTTGCGATGATTTCTTGCTGCGCTCATTATCTGGCGAATATTGTCCCGATACTCGGCATTGCCGGAGCTCTGTCTATAATCGCCCAGTATCAGGTCAAGATTTTCTGGGTCGGACTTCTTTTCAACATTTTTGGCATCATATTTATCAGCAATAAAATCATTACATTCAAAAAACATCTATGAAAAAGACAGTAACCATTATCATACTGGCGGTAGCTTTCATTGCAGGCTTTTTGATCTTTTATCGTCCACAGCAAAATCAAAACAACCAGACCAGCAACCAACCTAGCCGGCAGGAAAATACACAGAAATGGGAAACAAAAACTGACGATCAAGCCAGTGTGAATATAGTGGTCACGCCGACTGATTTATCGCAGCAATCCCCTGAATGGAAATTTGACATCGGCATGAATACACACTCGGTCGAGCTGAATCAGGACATGACTCAAGTGGCAGTCCTTGTCGGCGATGATAACAAGGAATACAAGCCGACAAAGTGGGAGGGACCAACCGGAGGCCATCATCGTGAAGGGATTTTATCGTTTGCCCCGATTGCTCCTTATCCGCAGCACCCGACTTTAATTATCAAGGGTATTGGGGATGTGGACAGGACATTTTCATGGACACTGAATCAATAACTTTATGCAATACATCTGGTTAATTTGGAGCTTAATATTGATTGCGGTCTGGATCGCAATTTACTTTTCTCTTGGCTCAAAGGCCGAGAAAAAAGAGATGTTCATCGTCAGTTTGTGGACATCGCTTCTTGGATTGACTGAACCTCTTTTTGTACCGGCCTATTGGATGCCGGGCTCTCTATTTGACCTGGCGGTACGGACCGGATTTGATATCGAGAGTTTGATTTTCTCGTTCGGCATCGGAGGCATTGCGGTAGTTTTATACAGTCTGGTCTTTAAAGCGAAAGATACAAAGATGTCCGGCATGGAACGCCACGGGAGCAGACATCGCTTTCATCTATGGACAATACTCTCGGCGCCAGCGATTCTCGTCTTGCTATTACTGACAACAAGTTTGAATCCAATCTATTCATCAATCATTGCCATGATCATCGGCGGTTTTGCCACTTGGTACTGCCGGCCGGATTTGAAGACCAAGATGATCACGAGCGCGTTTCTATTTCTTGCCCTCTATTTTGTTTATTTTCTCACTTTGATAGCTATATCACCCGGGTACGTGGAAAAAGTCTGGAATCTTAAAGTGATAAGCGGAATTTTAATTCTCGGTATTCCGATTGAAGAACTGCTTTTCGCTCTAAGCTTTGGCTTTATTTGGTCGAGCGTCTATGAACATTTTACATGGAGAAAGTTAAAACGAGCATTATGAAGAATTTTTCAGACAAA
>JANXZK010000021.1 GCA_025355565.1 bacterium | reverse complement strand
AGAAAGGGAAGTCTTGAATGCAGCACTCGTTTCGGTTGCGCCCGAGACTCCATTTACAGCGGCACTTTGAGCCCGGATAGCCTCGCTCTTCAGTATTGGCATCGCGTTTGTATTTATACGGATAGACGTTCCACGATCACTCGGGTATTGTAGGAATTGTACATCTGTAAGCTTGCCGCCTTGGATCGTGGCGCTTACTTGGATATTACCGTAATACGCATCGACTACATGACCGGTGTACGTACCGTTCTTGTATTGGCCGGAATTCGTGGTTGTTGGTGATGGAGTAGGATTTGGCGCAGGAGTTGAGGCAGGTGTTGGTGCGGGTGTCTGAGTCGGTTGGGGGATGGAGGCTGGAGTTGGTACTGGGGCAGGTGCTGTTGCTACTGCTGAGGGCTGATTGGTTGTCGGTGGTGTTGTTCCCGTAGTGGATTGGCTCACATTCTGGTTCGTAAAATTACCATCTTCATTTTCGCCACCGTTATCACCTTCATCGTCATTCCTCCTCACTACTGTTGGTTTGATGATGTTTCTGATTGCGGCCTTTTTCGCCTTCACTATTGTAGCTGCAGGTTTCTGGATCGGTTGTGTCGCGATCGGTGGTGTAACGGTTATCGTTGTTGGGCTCGCTGGAATAGACGCCGCTTGTGAGGTGGGGTTTTTGGTGGAGCTCTGAAGTGAGTAAAATGCAAATACGATGATGAGACCGAATGATAGCAGGTATTTTTTCATATAATAAATGAATTGTAGTTGATTAATCTCTAAATGATCTGTTCTGGCATTGTATCGTTACTAGTCGTTTCTGGCGCGCTGCTACAAGGATTCTTACGAGTTTACGCAGGTTTTAGGTGCGGAGTGATAGGTATTGCCCGATTTGTGGGTAGTCAGGAAACACATGTGTCACTAAATGCAACATTGTTGCATTTACGTCCATAAATAGGGCTAATCTTCGTTGAGAATTGAGCATTAGATGCAACATTGTTGCATTTAGGAGTTGTAAGGATTTTGAAGCCTAGATGTACAGGGAAGTTGACCTTGTTGTGGGCAAGAATTTCCTAGCAAAATTCCTACCTCGTATGCAACCATGAGTAGATATCCTCGACTGCTTTCACAGCATCCCCAGCGGCAATATTATTTTGATGATAGAGACCATCAGTACAATCACCCGCAGACCATATGCCATCTACTGATGCCCGCTGATTCCTGGCATCGACGACGACACGATAGAATGTGTCCAGTTTGAGCAGATCTTTAGCAAAATCCGTATTTGGTAAGGAACCAATTTCAACAAAAATCCCAGTCACTGGTAATTCGATATCTTTACCGCTTTGCGCATCGGTATAGACGTATGAGCTCACAAATCTATCACCACGAACTTCTTTTGGAACGGCATACTTCCTGATCTTCATTTTCGGGTTTTTGGAAACAGCCTCAATCGTTCCTGGATCTGCCTTCAGTGTGTCGCCACGGATGAGCAATGTCACGCTCCGACAATATGCGAGGAGTTGTGCGGCACTCTCGAAACCAGCATTGCCACCACCGATCACGGCAACATCTTGACCGTTGAATAACGGGCCATCGCATGTGGCACAGTAGGTCAAACCTTTGTTGTCGAACTTTTCGGCACCTGGTACTTCGAGCTTGCGTCTGTGACTGCCGGAGGCGATGAGTATGGCCTTGGAAAGATAGACACCTTTGCTCGTAGTTATCTTGAATGTTCCATCTCGCTCGATTTTCGAACAGTATTCTCCTTCTTTGAAGTCAATGATGCCGTCAGCATATGCTTTGGCGTGATTTTCTAGTGATTTTGACAATTCTATGCCAGAGATGGCTATCGTGCCGATCCAGTTTTCGATCTTTTCCGAGACATTGCTCTGACCGAGCCAGTCAGTGGTGATAAATATGGTTTTTAGACGCTTACGTGCGGCATAAACTGCCGCCGCTGCGCCTGCTGGTCCACCACCAATGATCGCGAGGTCGTAAATGATGGGCTTTGTAGTCATAGAACGATATTTTAGCATAAAAGTCACCCACACAAAAATTTTAGGTAATAAACCCTCCCACCTGTCCTCTCACTTCCTCGCAATTTGCTAGCAATCTCTCGGCATTTTCACAAAGGGTAAGTGAATCCTTTATTATTTTAGCCTACTTCTTCGTAGGAACGCAGGTATCGCACCCCAGTCATCATCGTCATTGGTCTCAGATTTTACTTCTGGTTTGACATCGAGTTTGACTTCTTTCTGAGCAGCGACAGGGGTTGATTTCTCTGCTGGAGATGGATTGTAGATCTTACCTTTATCAGTTCCACCACCACGACGCATGAGTGAAGCAATGTTGGATTCTGCGCTGTCAGCACCGACATTTGCATTGATCCCTGCACCCGTTATACCTCCTGAAGTCTGTGTAGACTTACCGACACTAGCGGCGATACCCTCAGGGAAACCGGTAGCGATGACGGTGATCTTGATCTCATTTTTCTTTAGCTTCTCATCACGTACCGTTCCGAAGATGATCTTGGCTTCCGGATCGATAGACTCAGTGATAACTTTGGCGGCATCCTGGATCTCGAACATGGTCAAGTCTTCGCCACCAGCGATAGAGAATAGGACTCCCTTGGCACCGGCGATCGATACATCGAGCAGTGGTGAATTGATAGCGGCCTTGGCGGCATCGATCGCGCGATTCTCACCAGAGGCAGATCCGATACCCATGAGGGCAGAGCCGGCATTTTCCATGACAGTTCGAATATCCGCAAAATCGATGTTAACCAGTCCTGGGGTAGTGATGAGGTCAGAGATACCTTCGACTGCATGACGCAAGATATCATCACACATAGCGAATGCGTTCTTTACCGTCGTAGCTTTGTCTATAGCAGAAAGGAGTCGGTCGTTAGGAATGACGATGATCGCATCGACTTCTTTGCGGAGATCATCGAGAGCGGCATCAGCGATGCGTGTCCTCTGGCGTCCTTCGAAGTAGAATGGTCTAGTGACGACGGCGACAGTGAGACATCCGAGTTCTTTGGCTGTGCGCGCAACGATCGGGCTAGTGCCAGATCCTGTTCCACCACCTAGTCCGCATGTGACGAACACCATGTCTGCGCCCTTGATGGCCTCTTGGATCTCATCGCGAGTTTCTTCGGCGGCACGTCGTCCAAGGTCAGCATTCATACCAGTTCCCAAGCCGCGCGTCAGGTTCTTACCGATGTTTATGCGTTTTTTTGCCAGTGAACGGTGGAGATCCTGTGAATCCGTATTAACTGTAATAAAATCAACGCCACGAACTTTACAATTGATCATGTGATTCACCGCGTTACCGCCGGAGCCGCCTAGACCTAATACTTTGATGCGGGCGAAAGCTTCGATGTCTGGAGTGATGTTAGGCATGGGATGTATATTAGCATACTATTCTTTTACGGCAAGAACTGTTTGAACCATCTGACGAGAGATTTCCAACTGCGCTTCATGAATTCGGTCGACTGATCTATCTCCGGTCCCTCATCTGCGTGCATGCCCCAGATAGTGAGTCCATATGCGACAGCCCAGGTAGCGTCTTTGAATGCGGATTTGCCTTCAACCAAACCGATATTTCCGATGCGTGATGGGAGGCGGAGCGCGACGCGAGCCAGGTCGTCGATAGAGCTCAGTCCTGAACCCCCGCCTGTGATGACGATGCCAGCGGGAAGGAGACCGTTCCTACCGATCTTCTTCAGGTGCGCTTCGATCAATTCAAAGATGTCAGACAATCTGGCGGCGACTATCTCCTCGAGTTTCTTTCGTGGATATGAACTGCCGGTGATCGCGCCGATCTTGATCTGCTCTGCTTCTTCGAGCGGTACCTTTAGTCCGAGAGCGATGTCATTCGTGATGTCGGTCGAGCCGATCGGAAAGACTTCGAGCGATGTTGGAATATTATTTTCGAACACTGCGATGGATACAGTCTCTGCGCCGATGTTGGCGAGCACACAGCCGGCGACTTTCTGAGATTTGCTCAAGGTGACGAAACTGGCGGCGATCGGTGCGGCCATGACGTCTTCTACTTCTATACCCGCTTCATTGACTGCGGAGATGAGATCAGCGGCATGATGATCCAAACAGGTGATATACAGCGTCTTAAGCTCGATCTTATTTCCTTTTAGGCCTATTGGTGAGCCGAGTGAAGGATAGTTGTCTATCTTGTACTGTAATGGTATGTCGTAAATGACACGTCTGTTGGCGATCTGTGAGCGAGGTATGTCTTTTTCATTCTGCTCGTGGAGTTTGCTGAGATCTATAGATGTGATCTCAGCATCAGCACGCGAAGTCATGACGGAACTCGTGACGGTAGAAGCGGCCAGACCTATGCCGCCGACAGAGATGAATGCTTTTTTGATCTTTAGGCCTGCCTTCGTCTCAGCATCGCTGACCGCGTGTTTGATGCTATCCGCTACATCGCGGACGTTCGTCACATAGCCATGTCGGAGTCCACGCGATTCTGCAGTACCTATGCCGATGATGGCTGGGAAGCCACGCTCATTTTTCTCACGTGTGCTAGCTATGACCACCTTTACATTGTAAGTGCCGACGTCTATGCCTGTGATGATGTTTCTGGCCATTTTTGAATTCGTCTGCTCATTGACTGTTGAACAATGACTTTCACCTCGCCTGCGTAACTCACTCGTGAAATTCCTAGGTAAAAGACTCGGGTAATTACACAAGCTTCGACAAGCTCAGCTTGGTAATTCCCACATCAGCTCGTCTTTTACCAAGTAATTTCTACTCGTTCAGACAGTACTCGGCTCGTTCAAGTCATTCTCCAACAGTCTTGAAGAAGCTCAAACTAAATCCCGAACTTTTTCCTGTACTTGACTTCTAACCTCTCCATTGTACCTCCATGATCGAATCCTTTCAAATGTGTACAACCATGGATGAAAAGAAAAACGATAAAATTGTCGTAAGAACGGTTAAATTTCTCTGCTTCTCTCACGGATTCGGAAGGACAAATGTATATTTCGCCCTCCTTCTCTGAAAGCGGGAAGCTCAATATATCAGTGGCAGAATTTTTGTTGCGATACGAGAGATTCAGCTTCTTCATCTTCGGTGCGTCGACAATAGTAAATGTCATCTCGTAGTCATTACCAAGTATCTCGTCTTTTATGGCACAAAAATCCACACTAGGCACGCTGGCCTGTGTGGTATTTTCGAAATTATATAAATGAGACATCAGCTCTGTTATTTGCGAGTCGGCTTGACTGGGGCTTTGCCGAGTTTAACGAGTTCTGCCATCGCTGCGCGTCGACTGATCAATGTGAGTGCTCGCTTCTTGACCTTATAGTGAGATTGAACACGTCCGCTAAATCGTAGGCTACGCTTCCTCTGTATAACGCCGGAACCCTGGACTTTACGTGTAAAACGACGAATAACGCTCATTGCGTTTTCTCCGGAATTTCTAGTTACTTCTGCATTTATCATAGTGATACAAATTTAACATGAAACTGAATTTCTAGCAACACACCTACGCATTCACGCACCTACTTCTTGAAATGCAATGCCTCTATCTTCTTCATATGCTTTGGAAGCTCATCTAGCGTCACGATACTCTGGCAATGTGTCTCCGTCTCACGGACGATCACCGTATGCTCGACAGCCTCTTTTTTGCCCATGACGATAACATATGGAGTGTGATATTTTTCGACACATGAAACTTGTGCGCCGAGACGGTCTTTGGCGAGGGAGAGATAAAGAGGGATCTTTGCTTGGCGCAGCTGTTCGATCACATGCAGTGACAGGAGCTTCGATTCGAGTCCGAGTTGTACGAACGAAGCGATCGGTCTCTTGACCTTGGTAACGGATTTGCGTAGGCCATTCTTGCCTTCATTGACCAAAAGGGAAATGCCGACGCCTGGGACGTCTTTTTTCATGCCTAGTCTCTTTGATAGACCGTTGTATCTGACGCCGATAGCGAGGATGTGGCGGCCATGATGCTTCTTTTCGATCATCGCTCGGTCGTTATTGACGATCGCAAAGACTGTCTCTGTGCAATACTTGCGATTGCCGATCAAACTATTATTGATCGTGTAGGGGATATTCAATGCTTCCAGGTATTCCAAGATCTCCTCGAGATGACGTCTGCTGGTTTCGGTTAGAAAGTCCATAGACTTTGGCGCACCGGCATTCATAGCTTCGGCGGGCTCGATCTTTGAAGTGAGGAGGTCAAATGGATCCTGTTTCATGAGCTGACGACATTCCGGTGTCATCTCGTTGATCATCTTTCGATAATAAGCATTGAGCTCTCGTGAGAACTTGGCGATCGAGTCGCGGTCACCGATCGAGTTGATCTCGACAGCCGTCTCGGTGTAGCCCTCTTCTGCTAACATGGATCTTGCGGCCTGGATGAGCGTGGCTTCGGCGATCGAGCCTGATGGACCTAGTATCTCGAGGTCTGCGTATCTCGGACATGCCGATTTCCTCTGCGTTCCTCGGCACGGATCTTTGAAATAGAACATCACTGGTTGTAATTGCGAGTGCATGTCCTGTTCCTGATACGTCCTCATTACGGCGATCTTTTCCTCGGCATGCAATGGTAGGCGGCCGTGCTTGTCTGTCTCATCATCGATCGAATCACCGTCGAGGATATCTTTGGCCGCATCCATGTCTGCTTTCGTCACTGTCGGGCTTTTTGCAGGGGTGAAACCATAATAGACTGCGACTTCACCGATCTTGTCTAGATGCTCGTGAGCGATGAATCTGGCGCTAGACTTCTGTTTGGTAGTTGATGTCATGGAGGAAATAGATTTATTGATATGGTCGACTGATCTAGCGAATCATGATGAAATCACTGACTTTCTTTTCCCGGCCAGATGGAGATAGACGGAATCGGTAATAGCCTGATAAATGGTTTGCCGACTATGAGATCGCGGTTCAGATCCCCCCAAACTCTGGAGTCAGAACTTTGGAGCCTGTTATCTCCCATCACGAAATAGTTGTCTTTGTTTAGTGTCGTCGTGAGTGTATCGTGTGCCTTGTGTATAGCATCTATGTACGGTTCATTGAGAGTGAAGCCGTTCGGATGTGCCGCGGTAAATGCCGCATCATCCTTGTTAGTTATGGTGATCTCACCATCTTTCATAGCGATCGTCTCACCAGGGAGTCCGATGATGCGCTTTATATAATATATTTTGGGATTATTCGGATATTCAAAGACGATAACGTCGCCTCGCGCGGGATTTTCAAATCTATAAGAGAGCCGGTCGACGATCAAAAACTGCCCGGTAGCAAAAGTAGGATCCATGGAAGCACCATTCACGATGAATGGCTCAGCGATGAAGTATCTGATCGGTAATGAGATGATGAGGGCGATCACTATGACCTGGATCCATTCTTTTATATTGGCCCAAAGAGTTTTTTTCTTCTGATTTGAACTAGGATTTGACACGTTTGGCTCCATGATTAGCTCATTATACGCTCAATTTTGGGGTAATGCAAATTTTGTTTTTTTGATGTATGATTGCTACATGTCATACATCATCGCCGGTCTCGGTAATCCAGGAGAAGAATACGAGAATACACGTCATAACACTGGTCGCATCGTGCTCGAAACTGTTCGAGCAGAGTTTGGTGACGATTTTAGATTTAACAAGAAACTGAACGCACAAGTTGCGACAGGCAAGATCGGCAAAGAAAAAGCAACATTGATCGCGCCAGACACTTTCATGAATCTTTCTGGCAAGGCGATCGGACCACTGGTAAAGAGCGTGAAGGCTGCGGCGCGATTGGTCGTGGTCTATGATGATTTCAATTTGCCACTTGGAAAGATCCGCATCTCATTCAATAGGAGCTCTGGTGGGCACAATGGTATCGAGTCCATCATGAGAGCCGTGAAGACAGAGGCTTTCTTGCGCATTCGCGTCGGTACGGCTCCGGAGAATGCTAAGGGTAATGCCAAAACTCCTCATGGTGATGATAAGATCGAGAAATTTATTTTGGGTAAATTTAAGGATGACGAATTGAAGATTTTGAAAAAAGTCGCGAAAACTGCCACCGAGGCGATCGAGATGATCGTGAGAGAAGGGAAGGATAAGGCGATGAGTGTGTTTAATGGGATGTAGGTACAGTAATCAGTAATCAGATAACCGAAATCAGATATCAGAAAAGCGCAATTATGAGTTGCGCCTTTCCGTTTACTGGTTACTGTTCTCTGCCATCCTATTTCACTCCCGCGTATGTGAGCGCCATCTTCTGATCCTTAGGATCGAATAGGGAAATCTTGAAGTCATAGGTCTTGCCGAGCTCTAGAGCCTTGCGTAGTTTCTCTTCAGAACCAAACTCTGAGACATGGACGAGTCCGGCAACGCCTTCCTCGATGGAAGCGAGTGCGCCGTGCTTGTTGAATTTGATGATAACACCAGAAACAGGCATGTCTTTCTTGTATTTCTTCCCAGCATCAGTCCAAGGATTGGCCTTGAGCTGTTTCAATGATAGGGAAATCTTGCCATCCTTGATCTCGATGATCTTGGCTCTGATCTTCTGACCTACCTTCACAAAATTGCGAGGATCGTCGACAAGGCCCCAATCGATCTCTGAGATGTGTATGAGACCCTCCAAGCCTTCTTCGAGTTTGACGAATGCCCCGAAGTCAACGACCCCAGTGATCGCGCCATCGACTTCATCCCCGATCTCGTATTTGTTGGCAATCTTCTCCTTTTCTTTTGATTCAGGACCCTTTTCTGAGAAGATCATCTTGCCTTCTTTAGGATCGGCTGTGATGATAGTGAGCTGCAGGCGAATACCGACGAGCTTCTTTAATTCTTCTAACACTTTGTCTTTGTCGCCATCAGTGATGCGAGGATAGTGTTCAGCCTTGAGCTGTGATGCTGGCAGGAAGCCTACGATGCCTTGCCATTCGATGAGGAGACCTCCTTTGTTTGCTTCCTTGACTGGCAGATCGAGAACCTTCTTTTCTCGGATAGCTATCTCTGCTTCGTTCCAGATGAGTGCCTGGCGAGCTTCCTTCAAGGATAGTTCGTAATAACCTTCCTTGTGTGCCGTGTCGACTATCTTTGCGGCTATGACGTCGCCGATATTGATCTTTTTTATAACATCACGCGCGGTCATGAATTCTCGGCCATAGATGATACCTGTACCGAATGGTGCTAGATCGACATATACTGAAGATTTTTCGATCGCGATCACTGGCCCTTCTACGAGATCCCCGATCATCGGAGGATTTTTCATAACCGTAATAAGCTTACCCATCAAGGTAAGTTTCTGTTCCTCTGTCATCTCCATCTCCTTCTTGACGATGACACGTTCATCACCACCTATATTATCTACTTCTCTCGAGTCCCTACTATAACCAGTTTTTGCTTTTTTAATCATTGAATTCCGTCTTCCGCGACGGGACGTTCCGCTTTTTAATATAATAATGATAAATGCGGGGTACGCCTAACTTGCTCGAATCTATCATAAAAGGAGTCTGTTGTCGAATTTTCATCGGTTTTGTTAATCCAAAAAACAGCTAACCATAGAAATATGTAGCAGTCAAGCTATTGGAAATCGTCAAAATTTGCTATCATTTGCTTATCATGATCATCAACTACTTTGGCGGTGAATTCGTAAAAATCCAATTTGGCGATACTGTTCTCGCTTTGAACCCTATATCCAAGGATTCAAAATTGCCGACGTCGAGATTTGGGGCTGATATCGTACTTATCAGTTTGAATCATGAAGACATGAATGGGATAGACCAAGTCACGTTTGGTGAGAAGAAACCTTTTGTCGTGAGTGGTCCAGGTGAATATGAAGTAAAGGGTGTCTTTATCAAGGGATTGGTCTCCGAATCGAGCTACGATAGCTTGTCTGCCGGTGGTAAGGAAGCAGAAAAGCGAATCAATACGCTCTATTCTATCAGCTTGGAAGGTATGAATATTTGTTTCCTTGGCGCATTGAATACCGAGCAGTTGCCGAAAGATGCAGACGAAGCGATCGATGATGTGGACATCCTCTTTGTGCCAATAGGTGGTGATGGTGTCTTGAACGCATCTCTAGCATATAGATTGGCAGTTTCTATTGGTCCAAAGATAATCATACCTATACATTATGGAGATATCGGCGGCAAAGATGCCCTGAAAGCATTTTTGAAAGAAGCTGGTGAGAATCCGAAGCCAGAAACGAAGCTCACTCTCAAGAAAAAGGATCTCGAAGGTAAGGAAGCGGATGTTGTAGTCTTGGAGAAGGAGTAGTAGAATTGAAGCGCAGTTTGATTTTCACTTTTGCATTTTGCATTTTCAATTATAAAAATGAACCTCCAATCATACCTCGAAAATCTGCGTGCGAAGCCTGATCATATAAAGAAGAGATACGCTTTTTGGTCATCACTAAGCTTTACGGCGGTAGTTTTTGCTTTCTGGATATCATCATTCTCATCGTGGGGTTCTGAAGCGTCACAGAACGTGGCAAAGACGGTAGACAAGGTCGGCACTCCAGCTCAGTCGATGATCGCTGGCGTAGGTTCATTCTTCGTGGATATCAAGGACATGATATTCGGAGCAAAGAAGATCAGATATACGAGTATTGAGGTGGTGCCAGGGAAATAGAGCATATCGGGCTGGCATATCGGGCTTGCAATTGTCCAGTAAATAGGGTATATTTGCCCAGTAAGTAATTAATACCATGTCCCAAGATAATCTAATACAACTCAGAAACAAATCAACTGGCGAGGTCTACTGGTCGTCAAAGAACAGGAAAACTGTCGAAAAGAAGCTTGAACTCAAAAAGTATAGTGCTAAACTACGCAAGCACGTAGTCTTTAAGGAAGGAAAGAAATAGTTAGGATTTACGATTTGTTACAAATACAGTATGATTGAGACAGGCCAGAAACGGCCTGTTCTTGAATAATAGATCGCAAATCTTGAGTTGTGTGAATTGGGGCGATTAGTTAAGTGGCATAACTGCGGTCTCCAAAACCGCTGTCCGAGGTTCGATTCCTCGATCGCCCGCATGCATGCTTGGATATTAGACTTGGCACAAAATCACGCGACACTCGTCTATATAGTTACTGTAGTCGTCGCCATAGTCGAAGGGCCGATACTCTCGATATTTTTCGGTGTGTTGATCAAGGCCGGAGATTTCCCATTCTGGCCTGTATATTTCGCGTTGATGGCTGGAGATGTGATCGGCGACATTGCCTGGTATTACATCGGCAGGAATTATGGTATGAGATTCGTGAACAGGTTTGGCAGGTATTTCGATCTAACTGAGACGAAGGTGAGTACGGTCACGAAGATCTTTCACAGGTATCATAGCAAGATATTGGTAATTTCCAAGCTAACCAGTGGTTTCGGTTTTGCCGTGGTAACCCTCATGGTAGCAGGCATGGTAAAAATTCCATTTGCACGATACATGGTTATCAATTTTGTATGTCAATTTATATGGACTGGATTTCTGATCGGTCTCGGATATTTCTTTAGTCATCTGTATACGACGATAGATTCGATCATTGGAAAAGTATCCATCGTTGCATTATTCATCGTGATCGTTCTAGTCCTGAATGGTTATCGCAAATATATCGGCAACAAAATGGCCAAGGATAGCGTATAATGGATCATACTTATGAAATTTTCAGTCATAATCCCCGCTCATGATGAAGAGCAATATATAGGGAAGGCGCTCGAAACTATCATGGAACAGGATCGTGATGACTTTGAAGTGATCGTGGTTGACAATAATAGTACCGACAAGACTTATGATGTAGCCAATGAGTTTGCCAGTGGTTTAGAGATCAGCGGGAAATTACGCGTTCCTATCACTGTGATGAGAGAGAGTCAGCGAGGAACGATGGCCGCTTGTGAGAGGGGTAGGAGTGTGGCGAGGGGTGACATCATCGCGCGTCTCGACGCTGATTGTCGGCCTGACGCGGAATGGCTATCAAAGGCGATGGCATTATTCGCAGATGATAAAGTCGTGGCGGTGAGCGGACCATATGCCTTCTATGATTCCAGCAAATATTTCAATGCATCAAAGATCTGGCAGCAGAAATATATATTGGCTACACTGAATGTAGTTCTTCAATGGTTCCATGTGAGTGCGATAACGAACGGCGGCAATAGTATGTTCCGTGCGGCGATACTGCAAAAGATCGGCGGATTCGACACGTCGATCTCATTCTATGGAGATGATACGAATATTGCCAGGCGCATGGCGAGAGAAGGCAAGGTGATATTTGATCGCGATCTCATCATGCAGACATCGGCACGCCGGTTCCAGGGCGGCGGCAGGATACGCACTCAGGCTATGTACATATATCATTTCTTGAAGCAATCATTTAACAGAGATCATCATGAAATCCATCATCAATAAATATAGAGAGTGTTTTACGAACAAAGGATTCATAATCTCTATTGTCGCAGGGATGGTATTTCTTCTCGGCGCATACGTATTGAACTATTACACTTCTATATTTGCTACAGATCATGCCGGCAACCAAGTCACTGATCTAGTGCTGAGCAACATACCAACTTTCGATGTTGACCAGATATTCATCTATGGACCGATGGTATTATGGATATTCATCGCGACGATCACGCTCCGTGAGCCAAAGAGGATCCCGTTCATTCTGAAGTCGGTCGCATTGTTCGTGGTTATTCGCGCTCTGTTCACTACTCTCACACATCTCGGACCATATCCTTACGAGATCCCTGGTGGGTATGCCACGGGCTGGGCGAGGAGTCTCACATTTGCGAGTGATCTCTTCTTCTCTGGTCACACAGGTCTGCCGTTCCTGATCGCTCTCATCTATGGCAGAGTTCATAGGCTTTATTATTTCATCTTCTTTGGGGTATCAGCATTTTTCGGCACGATCGTTCTACTCGGGCATTATCATTACTCGATCGATGTCGCCGCGGCGTTCTTCATCACCTATTCTATATATGTGATCGCTACCAAGTGGTTTAGACCGGATATGGTGAGGTTTTATGGATAAAAAATAGCCATGAGACCGGGAGGGTCTCATGGCTGAAAAGTTCAATTGTTGATTTGTGCCGGTCTGTCTATACCCAATTCTCTGATCGTCGATGCAAATCGACCGATATCGTACGGGAAGTTTAGGATTTTCAGGTGTTGGGGTCTGACGCACCCTATAAGCGATCGGCCGCGGGTGCTAGTCGCGATCACGGGTATTATTGCGCTATTGAGTGCACTCTCGACTAGTTTGAGACCGTCATTGGTGTCGATGCTGATGATCGCCATCTTGATACTATCTTCATCCAGAAGCTTCATCGCCTCGGCGGCCTTGCTCACGACAACGATCTCTACTATGAGTTTAGCATCCATCGCGATTTGCTCGACGCAGATGCCTAGAAGCTCTGCTATTTCTGGGTTCTCCTCCACTATGATAATTTTTATAATGTCCATGTACTACCTTTCGTTTACTGTATTCTATTACACTATACATACTCATAGACTACTTGTCAAATCGCTATATGTTGTCGTATATACATGATGATCTCATGTGTCTCTCCAGCTTCAAACCAACGTATTTTCCTATTCCTCTTGAACCAGGTCATCTGTCTCTTTGCATAATGCCAGATATCTGTTTCGAGTTGTCCGATCATCTCTCGTTCTCCGATCATACCTCGTAAATGACGTGCCATGTACCTATACTCGAGTCCGAGGTCATCCATGCGTTCCCATGAAAGTCCTGCGCCGCCTGCACTGATAGGCTCATGAAGCTTGCGTGCTTCATCTAACATGCCGCTTTTTACGCGGGAGATCAATCGTGCCTTTATGCGCTCGCGCAGAAGGTCATTTGACAGATGAAGTCCGATGAAGATAGGGCTATATAGTTGACTATCAACCTCAGCTTGTTGGCCCACCATTTTCTTTGTATCAGTGATTTGGCTGTTAGTTGATAATATTGCAGTAGCTATTTCTATAGCACGTATGAGTCTGCGCGGGTTCTGACTGTCAGATTTGTTCATTTTGCGCGCACGCTCGAGATCTAGTTCTTCAAGCATTTTGAATAATTGTGACGACGATCTGGCGGACAATCTCTTTCGAAGTTCGAGATCGGCCTCAACATGTTCCAGTCTTGCATCATTAAGTAAAGTGTCTATATAGAATCCAGTACCGCCGCAAATGATCGGCAATCTCCCTCGTGCTACGATCTCTCCGATCGCTCGATCTGCCAATTCTTTGAATTTGACTACAGTGAATCGTTCTCGTGGGTCTGCAATATCGAGTAAATGGTGGGGAATCCCATCCATTTCTTTCCGCGTGATTTTACCAGTTCCAATATCCATCCTTCTGTAGACTTGTCTAGAGTCCGCAGAAATGATCTCCGCGCCGACATATCCACTGATCTTTTCTTTCTCGATCATCTTTGCCAAAGTAACAGCAAGATCGCTCTTGCCGGTCGCCGTTGGACCTAGGATGATGAGTAACGGAATTTTTTTCATTGTAGCAATATAATGTGCGCCGTCTGGGACAATGTTGGAACCTTTTTGGCATTGAATACTCTAGCATAAAAACAGAAACCCGCGATCATTGCTGACCGCGGGGGAAATCTCGAGTGGGTTTTAAGGTACCACTTCACGACCTTTTCTCAGCGATTCAATAAAGGATACCGCTGATGCTCCGTCTGTAAAGACGTGCTCAATCCCAAGCTTGTTGCGAAAGGAGACCTCTCGCTTTGCCCGGATTCCTTTGAGCCTGTTCCAACATCTGGGACAGGGTGTGTGGTAGTGGATGCCACGACGATCGAAGCCACCTTTGTCGCAGGGACACATGAATGTGTCTTCGACCTCCAACTCACCGATCAAGACGGCAATCTTTACTTCCTTGCCTTTAGTCTTGCAGGTGGTGATAAGGAACTCCGCCGTAGTCTCATTTTTCGAATAGAGGGAGCGTACGGCGATGGTCATGTGGGTATCTTTCATAAATCGTTATTTTTTGTGTTGGTTGAATCTAGCTCCGAAGAGATAATTACTTATCTTTTCGGAGCTAGATTCAGCCTTTCTCAAAGATCAAACTCTCAGGATTCGCGATTGACGCGATCGTAAATCCAATAGAGTGCCCCACAATGAAGTGAGGCCGAGATTACATTCAATCTCGAAAGTGTTTAGCCGTTGGTGATCTGAACTTCGCACAACTTGAACTTGACGATAACCTCGGTGAAATGTCCCGACACGCAGAGCGTTTTGTTGTTGAACAGGTGGTCAATGATCTCTTTGGTGGTCTGAACCGAGACCGTCTCCATGGTGTGTCTCATGTACACGCAGGTCAATTGCTTGCCCTGGTACGTGATTTTCACCATTGACGATCCAGATTTGAGACTTGCCAAGTAATCTTGACGACGCTGGACGAACATACCGACGGTTTTCGCGAACTCAGGACTAACAGTGCCATTCATGGTTATTATTCTCCACTGGTGCATTGTTTGGCGCACCTGCTTAAAGCCTTGTAAATCAATGTTCTACCTGCATTAAGTCTAGCATATTACAATACAGAAGTCAAGCAATGTCTAGTCCATAGGAGGGCTCTGTTAAGCCACCCTGCTAACCACGGTCGTTATTCGCCCCCGCTCGACTATCTTTGGAGGTTAGGCGATTCATGGTCGCGGGCACTAGAAGCAGTGGATGTTCACTTCCTTCTCACGGAATCATATTCCGCCTGAAGCATATCGGTACTGCGTAGCGCCCCACTGTCTGTGTGTTACAGACGGTGGGAAAGCGCGAAGCAGTACGGTTATGCATAAGGCGGATTACATACCCTCGTAGAGGAAGTGAACATCGACTGCTTCGTCCATATTCTTTAGCCTATAGGGTTATTCCGCGACCTTGTATCACCTAGCCGGAAAAGATTGTGGAGCGGGTGGCGCCACTATCCACTGTTTTGTCTTGCATTGTATGTTTTGATGGGTATACACTTATGCCAGGTACAGTAATGATCTTTGATTTGAACCGGCACGCCAAAAAAATAAATCAAAAATCCTCAACTCAAATAAATAACTAAATCCCTATATGGGCTAGCACCATCCATTTTAGATACCGTGGCGGTATCACCTATTTCATTAGCCAGCTAGAAATTTCAAATATAATAAACGAGGTTATATAACAAAATATAAGTGCTTACTGACCTTCACCCAACTCCCGTCTAATATGGTATGATGTAGGGATGAAAACATCCCATCACCACCCTTCCCGAGCCATGTCCCAGGATGAGCTCGAGAAGCGCCGTATGAAGGCGGCAGGTTACTTCAAATCTGGGG